>DASQSO010000289.1:0-14894 GCA_035642335.1 Caulobacteraceae bacterium | reverse complement strand
GTTGTTGCTGTTGATGGTGACGGCGGTCGTGCCGGCGGCGGTCGAAGTCGCCGGCGTGATCGACCCAGTCGAGCTGATGGTCAGGTCGCCTGTGGACGAGGTGGTGACGGGCGCGGTGGTCGCTGTGCTGATCGTCGTCTGTGCGTGAGCGACCGCCGCGAAAGACAGCGGCGCCAGCGCGGCGGCGACCAGAAGACGCTTCATCCAAAACTCCCCTCGGGCGAACCCCGCCAACCTTTTCGAGCCCGAAAATGTCAGCTTGATGTCGACACTCAGTCACCTCGGCGAGCGAGGCAAGAGGCTCCTTAGCGCAATCCGGATCAGCCGGCGATAGCTTCGGCGTCGCGTTCGCCGGTGCGGATGCGCAGGACCTGCTCCAGGTCCTGCACGAACACTTTGCCGTCGCCGATCTTGCCGGTATTGGCGGCCAGCTGGATGGCGGCGACGATGGCCTCGGCGCTCTCGTCGGCGATGGCGATCTCCAGCTTGACCTTGGGCAGCAGCTTCACCTCGTATTCCGCGCCGCGATAGATCTCGGTCTTGCCCTTCTGGCGGCCATAGCCCCGCACCTCGGTGACCGTCAGGCCGGACGCGCCGGCCTGGGTGACGGCGTCGAGGACGGCGTCGAGGCGGCTCGGCTTGACGACGGCGGTGATCATTTTCATCGAGTTCGAGCCTCCTTGTTCAATCCGTGGCGCCCCAAACCCCAAGCTAGAGCCTGGATTGCGCGCGTCCAAGCCTTCTTAATGGCGGATGGCGCCGATCACTCGCGAATTCGGCGTCTTTCTGGCCGGCTGCGGGGCCAGCACCCCGGGGACGAAGACCCGCACCGGCGCCTTGCGGCCCTTGGGCTTGACCGCGAAGGTTTGTTTCACCGCCTCCAGCATGATCAGGCCGGAAAAGGCCGGCCACAGCCGCTGGCCGGCTTGCTCGAAGCCGTCGGCCCAGCCGGCGGTCCATTGCAGCGGCGGGGCGAACAGGGCCCGCGACCAGGCGATCGGCTCCAGCTGGGCGTCGCGCACCAGCTGCTCCAGCTGGGCGCGGGTGTAGGGCTGGCCATGACCGAGGGGCGTCGACTCGGCGTTGCACCAGACGCCGCGGCGATTGGCCGCCGCCACGATCACCCGCCCGGCCGGCGCCAGCACGCGCCAGACCTCGCGCATCAGCTTCAGCGGGCTCTCGGCCTCCTCAAGGGCGTGGATCACCAGGATGCGGTCGAACAGCGCGTTGGCGAACGGCAGGGCGTCCTCTTCGGCCAGGCAGGCCAGCACCGGCTCGCCCGCCGGCCAGACCTCGACCCCCTGCGTCGCCGGCATGGCCGCCACCGTGCGCCGGGCGGGCCCGCGGAAGCTCTCCAGATAGGGCGTGGCATAGCCAAGGCCCATGACGTCCAGGGCGCCGGCGTCTCCCCAGGCCTCGGTCAGCTTGCGCGCCACCACGCCGCGCGCCGCCTGGCCGAGTCGGCTGGCGTAGAAGTCGCGAAGTTCCAGGACGTCTCGGCGCATGGGCGACAAAAGGTCTATGTTGTGTGGCCGGCCCCGGTTGGACCGCGGTTGAGAACGGATTAAGGACTTAGAGATGCCGCTGACCGTCCGCCAGTTTCCCTGTCTTTCCGATAACTATGGGTTTCTCGCCCGCGACGAGGCCAGCGGCAAGGTCGCGTGCATCGACACCCCCGACGCCGGCGCTATCCTGCGCGAACTCGACGTGCTGGGCTGGAAGCTTGATATGATCCTCAACACCCACTGGCACCCCGACCATGCCGGCGGCAATGGCGAGATCAAGGCCCGCACGGGCGCGACCATCGTCGCCCCGTCCGAGGTGGAGCGCATCTCGTCCATCGATCGCACGGTGGGCCACGGCGATGTGGTGGCGCTGGGCGAGACCCGGTTTATGGTGATCGACACCGGCGGCCATACCCTTGGCCACATCACCTATCACGACGCCGATGACCAGATCGCCTTCGTCGGCGACACCCTGTTCGCGCTCGGCTGCGGCCGCCTCTTCGAGGGCACGGCGGAGCAGATGTGGGCCAGCCTGTCGCGGCTGGCGGCCCTGCCCGGCGAGACGGCGGTCTATTGCGCCCACGAATACACCGCCGCCAATGCCCGTTTCGCCCTCTCCATCGACGACGACCCGGTGCTGAGAGCACGGGCCGACGAGGTGTTCGCCGCCCGCGAGCGCGGCGAGCCGACCGTGCCGACCACCATCGCCCGCGAGATCGCCACCAATCCCTTCCTGAAGGCCGGCGGCGCCCAACGCTTCGGCGAGGTGCGCGCGGCCAAGGACGCCTTCCGCGGCTGATGGGCGCCACGGCGGCCACCTACCTCTGGATCGCGCTGGGCAGCGCGCTCGGCGGCGTCGCCCGCTACGGCGCCTCAAGCGCCGTAGCGGGCGCCTTCGGCCAGACCTTTCCCTGGGGCACGCTGCTGGTGAATGTCTCCGGCTCGTTCATCATCGGCTTCTTCGCCAGCCTCACCGGGCCGGACGCCCGGGTGCTGGTCGCGCCCGACATGCGTCAGTTCGTCATGGTCGGCATCTGCGGCGGCTACACCACCTTCTCGTCCTTCAGCCTGCAGACCCTGACCCTGGTCCAGGATGGCGAGATGCTTCGCGCCGGCATGAACATCGCCGGGTCGGTGGCGTTGTGCCTGGTCGCGGTCTGGCTCGGCTATGCGGCCGCCGCCGCCCTGAACGCCGTAAAAGGGAGCTGAGCCATGCTGGAACCAGGCCAGGCCATGCTGCTGCGCATCTATACGGAGGAAGGCAGGCGGGGCGGCGATCGGCCGCTCTATGAGCACATCGTGTTGAAGGCGCGCCAGGCCGGGCTGGCCGGCGCCACCGTGCTGCGCGGCCCCATGGGCTACGGCCAGAGCGCCGTGCTGCACACCGCCAAGATCCTCGACCTGTCGGCCCAGCTGCCGCTGGTGATCGAGATCGTCGACGCCGAGGAGAAGCTAAGGGCCTTCATCACTGAGCTGGACTCCATGGCCGACCTCGGCCTGGTGACGCTGGAGAAGGTCGAGGTTGTCCACTACGGAACGGCCAAGGCGCCCTGAAAAGGCCGTTCCCGGAAGGAGAAGTCCTGGGCGGCGGAGGGACCAGCTGAACATGCGGACGATCGCGGTCATCGCGCTGAAGGGCGGCTCGGGAAAGACCACGGTGGCGTCTCACATCGCCCTGGCGGCGCATCTGCGCGGCCTGAAGACCCTGGTCGCCGACTCCGACCCGCAACGCTCGGCCAGCGAGGTGTTCAAGGCGCGCGAGGCCGAAGGCCCGACCTGCGTCGCCGCCATGGGCCAGAGCCTGTTCGCCGCCCAGATCGCCGGGGTCGGCGCCGGCATGGACGTGATGGTGGTCGACACGGCGGCGGGCGCGGTCGAGGATGTCACCCAGGCCATCGTCGTGGCTGACCACGCGCTGCTGGTGGTGCGACCGACCCTGATGGACATCGCCGCGGCGGTGCGCACGATCGACGTCATCCGCCGCCTGCGCAAGCCGGCCCTGGTGGTGGTCAACCAGGCGCCGGCCAGCCGCGAGGGGGTCGAGCCGCCGTCGGTGAAGCGGGCCCTGCGCGCCATCGAGGTTATGCGCCTGCCGATCGTGCCCACCCTGCTACGCGCGCGCTCGATCTACCAGTCGGCGCTGGAAACCGGCCGCTCGGCCGAGGAGTGCTACGACGTCAACGCCGCCGGTGAGATCGCCGCGCTCTGGGCCTTCATCGAGCGGTTCACCTTCGGCAAGCGCAAGGGGACCAAGACGGAGACCGATGGCGAGAATGAGGACGAGGACCTGAAGTTCGCGCCCTGAGCGATCTGGACGCTGGCCGGGGCCAGGCAGCGGTTCAGCAATCTTGATTGTAAGGTGTTATTGCCTTACGTGTGCGATCTGATCTGGACACCGCCGTCATGAGCACGCTTACCGTAACATCCAAGGGTCAGGTCACGCTACGCAAGGACCTCCTGAAGCACCTCGGCGTTCAGCCCGGTGAGAAGGTCGCCGTCGAGAAGCTTCCCGATGGGCGGATCGAGGTGAAGGCGGCGCGGCCGGCCGGCAAAATCTCTGACGTTTTCGGGTTTCTGAAGCGCGAGAACGGACCTTCCTTGTCGATCGAAGAGATGAATGAGATCGCCGCCCAGGGCTGGGCCGGCAAGCGGTGAAGATCACCGCCGACACCAACGTCCTTGTCCGCGCCTTGACCGGAGACGACGCGCGCCAAAGCGGGATCGCCGGGGCCGAGTTGGCAAAGGCGGACGTGATCGCCCTGGCGCTGCCGGCGCTCTGCGAACTGGTCTGGGTGCTGTCCCAGGGCTACAAGGTCCCGTCCTCCGAGATCGCCGAAGCTATCCGTCGCCTGATGAACGGTGCGAACGTGGTGGCGAACCGGCCGGCGGTCGAGGCCGGTTTGGCGCTGTTGGATGCAGGCGGCGACTTCGCCGACGGCGCCATCGCTTATGAAGGCAGCTGGCTCGGCGCGGAGACCTTCGTCTCGTTCGACAGACGGGCGGTGAAGCTCATGGAAGCGCAAGGCGGGACGGCGCGCCTGCTGTTCTAGAGACGAGCGCCGCCGCCCCCAACCGTGCAGCTCATGGACGATCAAGGATCGCCATGCTACGGCCCAGCTTGATAAAAATAATCGGGTGGGGACCACAATGAAATTCGGATTCACGACAGCGGGCGCCCTGGCGGCCGCGTCCGCACCGACCTCATAGACTCCGAGCGCTGCTCAGCCGCGGCGCCTCGCGGCGTCTCGGCGCAAAGGAATTGATCCGGACGCAGGTTCGCGGCGTATGGTCTTGCATGACCACGACCTCTGTCGAACATCTGCTGGCGCCGAAGCGGGACAATCCGGCGATCGACCTGGTCGCGCGGACCACCACGGCGCCGCGCACCGACAGCCGCCTCGCCGAGGAAAGGTCCGACGTATTCGCTGGTGGATTCCTCGACGACGAGGCGGCGTCGGCATCCGGCGGCTGATCCTGGGCGCGAGCGGCGACGCCCGGGCCGAGCTGATGCGCATCGAACCCGGTTTCGGCACGCCCACCCACGACCACACGGCCGAGGAGCTGACCCTGATCGTCACCGGCGCCTATGAGGACGGCCACGCTTGTTAGGGTCCCGGCGATTTGGCGGTGGCCGAGCCCGGCTTCAGCCACGCCCCGACGGCGCAAAAGGGCGACATCTGCTACGTGCTGGCGGTGACCTACGGGCCGCCGCGGTTCTCGGCGCCTTTGGCGCCCTGCAGAAGCTGGTCGGCTTTCCGTGGACGCCAGCGACCAGGCGCGAGCTGCGCTAGGCCGCCGCGGCGCGATAGTTCAGCTCGATGTTCACCCCGTTAAGGTCGCGGATGAAAATCTGGCGGATCGGGGTGTTCGGGATGTCGACGCCTCGGTAGGCGACCCCGGCGCCGTCGAGCCGGCGGACGATGTCGTCATAGTCGTCGATGCGGAAGGCGAAATGGTCCAGCGCCGCCTGGGCTGATGGCCCTTTCGGCGCGGCCAGCTCCACAAGGTGCACCACCGCCCCGTCGCCGGCGTAGAGCCAGGCTCCGCCGAACGGAAAGTCCGGCCGCCAGCCCTCGACCAGGCCCAGGACGTCTCGGAAAAAGGCCCGCGTCTCGTCCAGGCGGTGGGTGCCGATATTGATGTGGTCGATGCCGCGCACGGCCATGGGATTGGACTCCGCCGCGCGTCCCCGCATGCGCGTCAGGACGTTAGCGCCCTGGCGGCCAGCTGTGAAGGGCGGCCCTCAGTCGTCCAGGTCCGGCGCCACGTTGAAGGTCTCGATCTTGGCCTGGCGGATCAGCGTGATCTCGGCCTCGCCGCCGGCGATCTCGGCGGTCAGCAGCCGGTGCAGGTCGTCGACCGTGAAGATATCCTGGCGCCGGCGAACTCCAGCACCACGTCGCCCGCCTTAAGGCCGGCGCGCTCGGCCGGGCCGCCGGCGACGATTTCGCTGATCAGGACGGCGGTCTCGCCCTCCCGGTGCAGCCGCCGCGCCAGCCGCGCGTCCAGCGGCGTGGTCTGGCCGGCCAGGCCGAGCCGGGCGCGGCGCACCCGCCCGTCGCGCATCAGCCGCGCGGTGACATCGACGGCGGTGTCGATGCCGATGGCGAAGCACAGGCCCTGCGCGCCGCCGATCATGGCGGTGTTGATGCCGACGACGCGGCCCCGGCCGTCCACCAGCGCCCCGCCGGAATTGCCCGGATTGAGCGGCGCGTCGGTCTGGATGACGCTCTCGATCAGCCGCCCCGACGGCGAGCGCAGCGTGCGGCCAAGGGCGCTGACGATACCGGCGGTGACGGTCGCCTGGAAGCCGAGCGGATTGCCGATCGCCACGACCAGCTGGCCGACGCGCAGCGCGCCCGACCGGCCGAATTGCGCATGCGGCAGGCCGGTCGCCTCCAGCCGCAGCACCGCCAGGTCGGTGGCGGCGTCGTCGCCGATCATCCTCGCGGCGAACCGCCGCCCGTCGGTAAGGCTGGCCTCCAGCTTCGCCGCGCCGGCCACCACGTGACTGTTGGTGAGCAGATAGCCGTCCGGCGCGAACAACACGCCAGAACCGGTTCCGCCGCGCCCGGTCTTGGCCGTAGCGGCGATATGCACCACCGCCGGCCCGACCGTATCGAAGGCCTGGACGACGCTGGCGGAATAGGGATCGAGCGCTTCATCGGCGCGCTCCGCCGAGTCAAATGCCATGCCCGAAAAAATGGGAACCCGCGCCCGGCGCCGCAAGCCGGCGCGGCGCGGAGGGGCGATCAGGCCGGGGCGAGGATGAAGCGCCGCACGGCCTTGGCGAAGCCTTCGGCCTCGTTGCTGTCGGTCACGGCGCTGGCCTCAGCCTTTACCGCGTCGCTGGCGTTGCCCATGGCGATGGAAAGGCCGCTCTTCTTGAACATCAGCACGTCGTTGGGCATGTCGCCCATGGTGGCGATCCGCTCGGGCGGGATGTCCAGCATTTTGGCCAGGGTGGTCACCACCTCGCCCTTGTTGGCCTGAGGGTTGGTCACGTCCAGATAGTAGGGCTGCGATCGGGCCGCGCTGGCCTTATCGCCGAGCGCCTTCCGCACCAGGGTCTCGCAGGCGGCGACGGCGGGGAGATCATCGGAAATCCCGACGATCTTTACCGTCTCGGCCAGGTGCGCCTGGGTAAACTCGGGCACGACACGGGCGTCGAACTTCACCGTCCAGGCTTCGCGGGCGACGTGGGGCGCCTTGGCGTCGCGGATCAGCCACTCGGTGCCGGTGTAGACCCAGGCGTCCAGGCCCTGGTCCAGGATCAGCGCCAGCGCTTGGGCGGCCACGGCCGGGTCCAGGGTGTGGCTCTCGATCACCGACATGTCGGGTCTGACGAAGACGCCGCCGTTGAACCCGGCGATCGGGCTGGTCAGCGCAAGGGGTTCGATCACCATCTGCATGCCGCGCGGCGGCCTGCCGCTGGTGATGGCCAGCACGATGCCCGCCGCGGCCAGATCCCGCGCCGCCGCCACGGCCTCCGCCGTCAACACCTTGTCCTGGGTCACCAGCGTGCCGTCGACATCGGCCAGCAGAAGGCGGATGGGCTGTTCAGCGCTCATGCAGCACTCTCCCGGCAAAAGTCGCCGACCTGCTGCAATTGGGGCATGGCGGCGGGCGGGGCAAGGCCGGCGGGTGTGTCGGCGCGCGCGCAGCGCAGGCGGATATCGCGCCGGCGCCGGGTGATCCCCTAGCCAGCGACGGACCTGATCCCCAACTCGACCGTTAGACTGGTTGTTCGTGACTTTGCTGGGCTGGCGAGATGACACGGAGCGGATCGGCAATGGCGATCGCGATCGCGGTGAGTTTGGCGCTCGCGGGCGCTGTTCCAGCGTTTGCACAGAGTGACGACGCCACCGACCTGCGCTGCTTCGTCGTCGCCTCGGTGCTGATGAACTCTTCCGACCGCAACCAGCGCGCCGCCGGCGTGATCGGCAGCCTTTACTTCATGGGACGGTTGGACGGGCGATCCCCGGGTCTGGACTGGAACAGGCGTCTGACAGCGGAGATGGCCGCCATGTCAGGATCCGATCTCTCGGCGGCCTCGGCGGCCTGCGGCGCCATCATGACGGCGCAGGGCTACCGCATGGGCGCCATGAGCAAGCGGGTTCAGGACCATATGGTGGTGAAACCGCAGAGCTAGCCCGGCGCCGCCTGGCGGTCAGCGGCTGGCGAGCGTGATCGGCGCCGGCGCATACTGGGCTGGAAATTCGCGCGCCAGGGCCTCGACCTTCGGCATGTCGAACTGCGCGATGTACGGATTGCCCGGATTTCGAGCCAGGAAGTCCTGATGATAGCCCTCGGCGGCGTAGAAGCCGGTGGCCGGATCGATACGGGTCGCGATCGGCTGGCTGAAGGCGCGGGAGCGATTCAGCTGATCGACATAGGCCTGGGCGATCTGGTGCTGCCGCGGTGTGGAATAGAAGATCTCCGAGCGATATTGCGGTCCCTCGTCGGGATACTGCCGGTCGACCTGGGTCGGGTCGGTGGCCACTGAAAAGAAGATGCGCAGGATCTGGCCGTAGGAGACCTGGCTCGGGTCGAAGGTGATCCGGACCGATTCGGCGTGGCCCGTGGTTCCGGTGCTCACAAGCTCGTAGCTGGCGGTCGCGGCGGCGCCCCCCGCATAGCCGGCGACCACCTTTCGAACGCCTCGGACGTGCTCGAAGACGCCCTGGACGCCCCAGAAGCATCCGCCGGACAGGATCGCGGTTTCCGACCCGCTCGCCGTTGTCCGCGGGCTGTCGATGGCCGGCGCCGCGACAGGCGCCGCATTGGCCGCGGGCCACGAGGCGCCGATGGCCGGACGGCCGCTCAGGGCCGCGACCGCGAGCAGCGAGCCCGCGCCGACGACGGCGAGGGCCGGGAAAATGGGATGGAAGGCCATGGCGTGTCCTCTGTCGAACGTAGGTTGGCGGTCAGGTTGTCAGGCGGCCGTGAAGCTCAAGGCCACGCCGTTCATGCAGTAGCGCAGCCCGGTCGGTCGCGGTCCATCATCGAAAACATGGCCCAGATGGCCGCCGCAACGCGCGCAGTGGACTTCGTTGCGGACCATGAACAGACTGGTGTCGGTCGTGGTGCGAACCGCCCTGTCGATCGGGCGCCAGAAACTGGGCCAGCCGGTGCCGGAATCGAACTTGGTCTGCGATGAATAGAGCGGCGACTGGCAGCCGACGCAGCTGTAAAGACCGTTGCGAAACTGGTGGTCCAGCGCGCTCAAGCCCGGCGCTTCGGTTCCGGCGTCGCGAAGCACGTCATATTGGGCCGGGGTGAGCAGACGTCGCCACTCGGCGTCCGTGTGGTTGACCTCGAAGGTTTCACCCTTCGGTTTCGCCGCACCCCTGGCGGTGAGGCCAAACCAGGCGAGGACGCCGGCGATGGCGGTTCCCGCGGCCAGGGTTCTACGTTCGATCATCGGTGGGCTCCTCTGTTCGGCGGTTGGATTTCCGCCCCGCGCGCCTGATAGTTCGTGGCCTGGGGCCTTCGGTTACATCAACGTGGTTCCAGCCGGGCGCGCTCACCAGCGGAGCAGCCTGCCGCCCAGCGCGGCGCCGACCGCGGCCCAGACGAGCATGCCAAGCGTGTACCAGACGGCGGTGAAGGCGGCGGCCGTCTCCTGGCAGTTCAGGCCATAGACGCTGGCGCCGATACCGCCGGCCATGAGTCCGGCGGCCGCGCCGGCGAGGCGCGGTCTGGTCGGCGCCATGCGCCGCAGCGCCCAGAGCGCGGCGATGAAGGCGGGGATCGAGATGACGGCGATACGCAGAGGACAGCGGTCCCAGGTTTGGCCCAGGATCGCCGCGGCCCACTGGTCGTGCGGCAGCGCCGACAATTCGCGTATCGCCAGGGCCGCGATCACGGCCACGGGGATGCTCAGGGCCAGCCAGCCTCGACGCCCGCTCACACCCGGCCGGCCCAGGCGCTCGATCAGCAGGAGCCCGGCGATCGCGACCGCCGCGGTGTAGCCGGCCTTCATCCAGAAGGGCCCGGTGGCGAGCGCTTGAGCGAGGTGGGGGCGCGGGCCCCAGC
Organism: Caulobacteraceae bacterium; assembly: GCA_035642335.1. Taxonomy (GTDB): domain Bacteria; phylum Pseudomonadota; class Alphaproteobacteria; order Caulobacterales; family Caulobacteraceae; genus Poindextera. The sequence continues at coordinate 4,851 of DASQSO010000289.1, read as the reverse complement.
CGGCCATCATCACCACGATGGATCCGGCCAGCGCCGTCAGCACGGCCGCTCCCAACGCGCGCCCTACCGCGCCTTGAGCGGGGCGGGCGTCGCGCGCCAGCACCGCGATCAGGTCATCGGTCCGCATCATCGAACCTCTTCGCCGAAGGCGTCTCTATGTGCGGAGATCGACCGTGCCATCGAATGCGGACCTGAAATGCTCCATCCTCGTTACTGGGCCAAAAAGTGGGGAGCCGCGGCGTTGGGGGTTCGCCGCGGCTCCAGGACGGACAGCTGGGCCGTCACGCCCCAAGGCGGCGGGGCGGCCGCCTATGGTGATGTTTCGGGTTTCCCGGCGCGGACATCGCGGCGCCGAACGGTATCGGGGCTGCGACGAACGGGTCGAGAATGCGGATGAGAGGTTTCATACCGGGGTGTTCGTCGACCGGACGGCATAGGTTACCGCTTCACGAAATCGTTGGGCGCCGCCTTGCGACCGCCGCGATCTTCGCGAACCGCCCCATGGCCTCGACGCAACCTGGTCAGATCAATGACGCGGACCATCGACGGCAGCCAGGATCGCCGGGTTGTCCGGCCGCACCTTGAAGCCCTGGTAGGCGAGCTTGGCGCGAATGACGCCGTTTGGGGCGATGATGAAGATGGACGGTTGGGGGACGCCATAGGCAAAACTTCCCGGCGGATATTGGGGATCGCGCAGGTGGAAGGCGTCGATGGTTTTGGACCCCGCGTCCGACAGCAGGATGTAATTGATGGCCCGTCGCCGCGTGAAGTCGGCCAGCTCCTCCGGCGGCTGGTAGCTGATCGCGGCGAGCCGATAGCCCCGTTGGGCCAGGGAAGCGGCCGCATCGCGCAGCGAGATCAGCTGCAGCTGGCAGAAGGGGCACCACTTGGAAGAGCGGAAGAAGACCAGGACCACGCCCTTCGGACCCATGATGCCGGCCAGCGTCCGCGGGGCGCCGGTGGCGTCGCGGGCGGAAAAGGTCGGGACATGGGCGCCCACGGGCGGCCCGACGTCATAGGCGGCGGGGCTGGCGCCGGCGAGCAGAAGGCCGAGAGCGAGGGCGGCCAGGATCTTCATCGGTGGAACCTACATTTTTGACTAAGAGCAAGAGACTCGGATCAGGTTGGTTCAACCTGATCCGAGACCGCTCTAGGCGACGGCGAGGCGCTTGTTTTGCGGGAACATGATGGCTCTGGCCTCTTCGTCCATCTCGGCCTTGAACGTATATTTCGTGGCGAGCGCGTTGGCGCGTTCCGCCGCCGGCCGCGCGTTGATCTCATCGACCAGGCGCTTGATGTTGGGAAACTGGGACCAGGCGTCCTGGCCGAAGATGAACGGGATCGCTCGCGCCCAGCCCCAGACCGACATGTCGACTATGGTATAGGCGTCGCCGGCCATGAAAGGGCTCTTGCCGAGTTCAGCCTCGACGATGCCCCAATGCCGCTCGGCTTCAAACATGTAGCGGTTGACGCCGTAGGACTTGGGCTCGGGCGCGAAGTGCTTGAAATGCACGGCCTGCCCCGAATAGGGGCCGATCCCGCTGGCGAGAAACATCAGCCACGACAGGAACCGCCCGCGATCCGCCGCGGTATTCGGCGGCAGGAACTGACCGGTTTTTTCCGCCAGGTAGAGCAGGATCGCGCTGCTGTCGAACAGGATCGCGTCGCCATCGACAAGGGCCGGCGTCTTGGCGTTGGGGTTGACGGCCAGGAAGGCTGGATCGAACTGCTCGCCCTTGCGGGTGTCGACCGGAACGACCTCGTAGTCGAGGCGGGCCTCCTCAAGGAACAGCGCCACCTTCGCGGGGTTCGGCGAGGGATGGTAGTAGAATTTGATCATTTGTCATCTCCGTTGGCGACGTGTTGGGGTGGGAGGGATCGGATGCGGCCCGACCCCGCGAGGGGCCGGCGCGCCAGTTGACGCTTGTCATTGCATACGCGCGACGGCCGACAGAATCTGCATGTCCCGCCTCATGGTCGCGGCCGTGAGCGGCGCCGAGATCGCGGCACCCCGCGCCGACGCCGAACGCCAGCCCGCTGGGCGCCGCGAACCGGGGAACCGGGCGCGCCTCGCCGGCGAGGCGGTCTATAAGGTATTCCGTCACGCGCCCTCCCCCTGGCCGCGCAGCCGGGCGGCGAGTTTGCGAAAGCGGCGCGAAAGGTCATGGCGGGCGTCCGCGGCGGCGGATTCATCGTCGACGAAGAGGTCGTGGTCGTCGTCGATGGGGACGAAGCGGCGCCGGCCCGAGCGGCGGTAGTGGTCCACCAGCTTGTAGCGCGCGATGGCGTAGGCCCAAGGCGTCACCGGTTGACCGCGACCGAAGGTGACGCGCTTGGCGTGGATCGCCATCAAGGTGTCATGCAACAGATCCTCCGCATGCGCCGGATCGGCCCGCAGACGCGCGGTAAAGTAGGCGTTCAGCCGCTCTCCAAGCTGCTCGAGCAGCCGCCTGTACGCCACGGCGTCGCCATCGAGCGACCGCAGCATCAGGGCTTTGAGTTCGGGTTCGGAGAGGATCACGTCCGGCGGCGCGTTCAATTGAAACACTGATATGCGCCAGACTAGCCGGCGTCGGGCGGTCCGGCTACCCGGACCCGCCGACCCAGGTTCGGTGGGGCCGCGGGCGACTTTCGGGCGATCGATCGTGTAACCCGCCGCCGATCCGCGGCGAACTCACCCTCGATCCGTCGGCGCGCGAAGCGCGACGGCGGCCAATCACAAGGAGACCGCAGTTGATCCCGTCATCCAATGGGCCGCGCCGCTTTGGCGGCTTGATCAGCGCCATGGCCGGTCTGGCCGCTCTCTCCGCGGCGAGCGCCCCAACCGTGGCGACCGCCGCCGACGCGGCCCACCCCACCGTCGTGGAATTGTTTCAAAGCCAGGGCTGTTCCGACTGCCCGCCGGCGAACGCCAATGTGCTGACCCTCGCCGATCGGCCCGACGTCCTGACGCTCTCATGGCAGGTGACTTACTGGGATCAGCTCGGCTGGAAGGACACCTTCGGCCAGCCGGCCTTCACCAGCCGGCAGTGGGACTACGCCCGCGGCCTTGGGCACAGCGATGTCGCGACGCCGGAGGTGGTGGTCAACGGCCGCGCCGACGTCGTCGGCAATCGCCGCGACGAAATCGTAGACCTGATCCGCCGGGAAGATCGCGGCGACAGCGGCCCGCGGGTGACCATCACCGGCGATCACGTCACGATCGCGGGAGCGGGCGCCCACGCGGTCGTGGTGCTCGTGCGATACGACCCCAACATCATCCAGGTGCCGATCCGGCGCGGCGAAAATGGCGGCCTGACCCTGCCGCACAAGAACGTCGTGCGCGAAGTCGTCAAACTTGGCGATTGGAACGGTGGCTCGAGGACCTACGCCCTCCCAGCGGCCGGACGGCCGGGTCTGAAGACCGCCGTTCTGGTGCAGGCGGGTCAGGGCGGCCCCATCCTGGCCGCCGGCCGCGCCTGATTCATCTTCGGGCGCGGTCGCGATGGCCGCGCCCAGGTCAGCCGTCCAGTCTGCGCAGCTGGGAGGCGCTGCGCCCGAGCCGGCGGCGCAACAGGTTGCGCAAGGTGACGGCATCGGAATAGCCGACCTCGCCGGCGATTTTCCCGACGCTTTCGCCAGTCGTCTGCAGCAGATGGACCGCGCGTTCGACCCGCAAGTCTTGAAAATAGGACAGCGGCGACTTGCCAAGCACGGCGCGCAGGCGCCGCGCCAAGGTGCGCGGACTGGCGCCGATGGCGCGTGAGGCATCGTCCAGGGAAAATCCGTTGAGCAGGTTCTCGCGGGCCCAGCGCTCGAAGCGCTCGACCACCGCATCGGCGTGGGCCAGGTGGTCGGGTATGGCATAGGCCGCCTGGGAGGAGCGCGGGTCGATCATCAGGTAACGCGCCGTGACGGCGGCCAGGGCCGGGCTGATCTCGCGTACGAGCCAGAGGGCGAGGTCGAAATGCGCCAGCGCCGCGCCGGCCGTCACGACGTCGTTCGATCGAACCACCATGCGCCCATCATCGAGATCGACCCGCGGATAGCGCGCCCGGAAGAAGGGTCCCAACCACCAGCTGGCTGTCGCGGTTCGACCATCAAGCAGTCCGGTTTCGGCGAGAACGAAGACGCCCGTGCAGGCGGCGGCGGCCAGTACGCCCTCGCTCCGCCGCTCGCGCAGCAGCGCCCCGGCCCTGGCGACGTCCGGGTGGCCGAGCGCACAGCCCAGGGTCTGTGGCGTCTTGGCCCCGAGCGCCGGCACGACGATGACGTCCGGGCGCGACAGGCCCGACGCCATCTGTGTCGGAACCTTAAGGCCGTTGGCCGTCATCACGCCGCGCCGGACGCCGACGACGCGCGTAAGCAGCGGAGCCGAGAGCCCCGGCTGGCCGCTGCCGAGTTCGGCCGCGATCGCGAGCGTATCCTGCAGCGCGGCTAGGCCGGTGTCGAAAACCCCATCGAGGGCGAGAATGTCGATCAGCATGGCGGGAACAGTATCAAAAATGTCGATCTTGCCAAGCGCGTCGACAGCCAGTTTCGCCTATCTACCGGCCCGTCATCACCCCAGAAACGGAGAGACCCATGGTAAAGGTTGGCCTGTATGTTCGCCTCGAAGCCAAGCCGGGACAGGAAGCCACGCTGAAGGCGTTTCTCGAAAGCGCCCTGCCGCTTGCCCAGAATGAGACGGCGACGCCGGTTTGGTTCGCGCTGCAGTTCGGCCCGAGCACGTTTGGCATCTTTGACGCCTTCACCGACGAAGCAGGCCGGCAGGCCCATCTCGACGGTGCCATCGCCGCGGCGCTTATGTCCAAGGCCGAGGAATTGCTGGCGGTTCCGCCCACGATCGAAACCGTCGACGTTCTCGCCGCA
>DASQSO010000288.1:0-5608 GCA_035642335.1 Caulobacteraceae bacterium | reverse complement strand
ATGGTCGGCGGCGCGGCGTCCATCAGCATGTCAGGATAGATAACCGCGAACGGCTCGTCGCCGATCAGGTCGCGGGCGCACCAGACGGCGTGGCCGATGCCGAGCGGCCGCATCTGGCGCACAAAACTCATCTCGCCGGGCCGGGCCAGATCGCCCATCAGGTCGGCCAGGATCTCGGTCTTGCCTTTTGACTTCAGGTTTTCCTCAAGCTCGACGGCATGGTCGAAATAGTCCTCGATGCCGGTCTGGCCGCGGCCGGTGATGAAGACGAAGTGCTCGATCCCCGCCGCCCTGGCCTCGGCCACCACATAGGAGAGGATCGGTCGGTCGATGACGTTGAGCATGTTCTTCGGCGTCGCCTTGGAGGCGGGCAGGACGCGAGTGCCCAGGCCGGCGACCGGCAGGACGGCTTTGCGGATCGGCTTCATGGGCTCTTCCCCTAGCCGAGGCCGCGGCCCCGCGCCATAGGCGGCCTGCGCCCCTGGGGCGGCTATTCCACCGTCACCGACTTGGCGAGATTGCGCGGCTGGTCGACGTCCGCGCCCTTCTGCACGGCCACATGGTAGGCCAACAGTTGGATCGGCGCAGCCAGCACCAGGGGCGCGATCAGCGGATCGCAGGTCGGGGCGATGATCAGCCGGGCGGCTTCCGGCGCGCGGGTCGCGCCCTCCTGGTCGGTGATCATTATCACCTTGCCGCCGCGGGCGATGACCTCGCTCATGTTCGAGGCGGTCTTGTCGAACAACTCGTCCGATGGCGCGATGACGATGATCGGGGTGTACTCGTCGACCAGGGCGATCGGTCCGTGCTTCAGCTCGCCGGCGGCGTAGCCCTCGGCGTGTATATAGCTGATTTCCTTCAACTTCAGCGCCCCTTCCAGGGCTAGCGGATACATGGCGCCGCGGCCGAAATAAAGCACGTCGCGAGCCTTGGCGATGTCGAAGGCCAGGGCATGGATGACCTCCTCGTAGAACACCGCCTCGGCCAAGAGGCGCGGCGCCTCCATCAGGATGGCCACCAGCCGCGCCTCTTCGGCGGCGTCGATGCGGCCGCGTTGGACCGCGGCGGCGATGGCCAGGGCGGTCAGGGCCGAGACCTGGGCGGTGAAGGCCTTGGTCGAGGCGACGGCCACCTCCGGCCCGGCATTGGTCGGCCAGAAGATGTCGACCTCGCGGGCCATGGTCGAGCCGTGCGAATTGACGATGGCGGCGGTCTGCAAACCCTTGGCCTTGCACCAGCGCAGGGCGGCCAGGGTGTCGGCGGTCTCGCCGGACTGGGAGATGCCGACCGCCAGGGTCTTCGGCGTCACCGCCGGCTCGCGATAGCGGAACTCGGAGGGGAATTCGACGTCGCAGGGCAGGTCGGCCAGCCGCTCGAACAGGTAGCGGCCGATCATGCCGGCATAGGAGGCGGTGCCGCAGGCGACGATCTGCAGGCGGTCAATCGAAGTGAAGTCGAACCCGCCGGGCGCGGCGGCGTGGCCGCCGATGGGGTCGATATAACTGGACAGGGTGTGCTGGACGGCGTCCGGCTGGTCGTGGATCTCCTTTTCCATGAAGTGACGATAATTGCCCTTTTCGACCAGGGCGGCCGAGGCCGGCACGGTCACGATCGGCCGCTGGACCGGCGCCCCGGACGCATCGAAAATGCGCGCGCCCGCATGATCGATGGCCACGCAGTCGCCCTCGTCCAGATAGGCGATGCGCTGGGTGAAGGGGCCGACCGCCATGGCGTCGGTGCCGATGTACATCTCGCCGTCGCCGTAGCCGACCACCAGCGGCGGCCCGCGCCGGGCGCCCATGACCAGGTCGTCGTCGCCCTTGATCAGCACCGCGACCGCGAAGGCGCCCTCCAGCCGGTCGAGGGCGGCCTTCAGCGCCGCCAGCGGTTCAAGCCCGGCGCCCATCTCGGCGTCGATCAGCTGGGCGACCACTTCGGAATCGGTGTCGCTCTCGAAGGTCCGGCCGGCGGCGATCAGTTCGCGCTTCAGTTCGGCGAAGTTCTCGATGATGCCGTTGTGCACCACGGCGACGCGGCCGGCGACGTGCGGGTGGGCGTTGCGGGTGGTCGGCGCGCCGTGGGTGGCCCAGCGGGTGTGGCCGATGCCAGTCCGGCCGCGCAGGGGCTCATCAGTCAGTACAGCTTCCAGACCGGAGATCTTGCCGGCGGCGCGGCGGCGGCCAAGGCCGGCCTCGTCGACCACCGCGATGCCGGCCGAGTCGTAGCCCCGGTATTCGAGCCGCTTCAGACTGTCGATCAGCCGAGCGGCGACGGGCTCGGTTCCGACGATGCCGATGATGCCGCACATGGGGTTCGGTAATTCCTGTTTAAACGCCGTGACAGTGGCGATTCTTCCGCTGACCGCATCTTCAGTCTAACATCGGGCCTTAAGAGGCCGTTCGTTGGCCCGGATTTAGCATCGGCGGGGCTGGAACCGAATAAATCTGCATTTCGGATCGTTTCGCCAAGACTGGAGACTCTTCTCGATGAGCGCGCGCGCCTATTTCGGCACTGACGGCATCCGCGGGCAGGCCAATCGGCATCCGATGACCGCCGAGGTGGCGCTGCGCGTCGGCCTGGCCGCCGGCAAGCTGTTCCGCTCAGGCGGCGACCGGCGCCATCTGGTGGTGATCGGCAAGGACACCCGGCTGTCCGGCTACACCATCGAGCCGGCCCTGGTCGCCGGATTCGCCAGCGTCGGCATGGACGTGCGGCTGTTCGGCCCGCTGCCGACGCCAGGCGTGGCGATGATGACCCGCTCCATGCGCGCCGATCTTGGCGTGATGATCTCCGCATCGCACAACGACTTCGCCGACAACGGCATCAAGCTGTTCGGCCCGGACGGCTACAAGCTCTCCGACGAGATCGAGCTCAGCATCGAGGCGCTGATGGACGAGGGCCTGCAGGAGGGCCTGGCCGAGCCGACCGATCTCGGCCGCGTGGTGCGCAACGACGAGGCCGCCGCCCGCTATGTCGAGATCGTCAAGAACACCTTCCCGCGCAGGCTGAACCTGAACGGCCTCAGAGTGGTGATCGATTGCGCCAACGGCGCCGCCTACAGGGTCGCGCCGACCGCCCTCTACGAGCTGGGCGCCGAGGTGAAGGAGGTCGGGGTCTCGCCCAACGGCTTCAACATCAATCTGGAATGTGGCTCGACCTATCCGAAGACCCTGACCAAGGCGGTGCGCGAATACCGCGCCGACATCGGCATCGCCCTGGACGGCGACGCCGACCGGCTCTTGATCTGCGACGAGCGCGGCGAGGTGGTGGACGGCGACCAGATCATGGCCATCATCGTCGGCGCCTGGGTCAGCTCCGACCGCCTGAAGGGCGGCGGGGTGGTGGGCACGGTGATGTCCAACCTCGGCCTCGAGCGGCTGATGCGCGAGCGTGGCCTGACCTTGGAGCGGACGGCGGTCGGCGACCGTTATGTCTCGGCGCGCATGCGTGAAGGCGGCTTCAACCTGGGCGGCGAACAGTCCGGCCACGTCATCCTGTCGGACTTCTCCACCACCGGCGACGGCCTGATCGCCGCATTGCAGGTGCTGGCGGTCCTGGTCCAGTCCGACCAGCCGATGAGCGCCCTGGCCAAACAGTTCGAGCCGGTGCCGCAAAAGCTGGAGAATGTCCGCTTCGTCAATGGCGCTAGGCCGCTGGACAGCGCCGAGGTCAAGGCCGCCATCGCGGACGGCGAGGCCCGGCTCAACTCGTCCGGCCGCGTGGTCGTGCGTCCCTCCGGCACCGAGCCCTTGATCCGCATCATGGCCGAAGGCGACGACGCCAAGCTGGTCGCCCAGGTGGTCCGCGATATCGCCGGCGCCGTGAAACAGGCGACGGCGTAAAGGTTTCAACAAGCGCAAAAGGCCCGGCTCGGGCTTCAAGCTGAACCGGGCCTGCTTCGGGCCTTAGTAGCCGTAGGCGTCGTCCTGGAAGTAGTCGGGGATCGGCGCCTGGTACATGGCGCGGCGCACCGCCGTCGAGACGCAGGGCGGATCGTCTGGCGCGGTGACCACCGTCGGATCGTTTTCCAGCTCACCGCAGGCGTCGCGCGCGGCGCGCACCACTCTGGCCCGCAGTTCACGTACGCCCCAGCGGGCGTTCAGGTCGAGGTCGGCATAGCTGACCACGCGCGAGGCCCGGACGCGCTCATACGGCGCGCCGGTGGCCGGGTCGCGTTCCTCGCGGGGTGAGGCGTAGATGGTGACGTCGCCGCCCGGGCCGGCGTCATAATCGTAGTCTTGGGCATGGGCCGGCACGCTGGGGATGGCCAGCATCAGGGTGGCCGCGGCGGTGGAGGCGGCGCAAAGCGCCAGACGATTTCGGGGGGTGGTCACGGACATGATTTCGCTCCTTCGCGATAAGCCCTTCGAGCCAGCAACCAACCTGATTGGCCGCGACTGCGCCGAAGGCGTCCAAGATTTGAAGTGACGCCCGAGGAAAAAACGGACCAGCGTTAAGGAGGGTTCCTACGGCGTCGCTTCGATGTAAGATTGACTTAATTAAGCAGTGGGTTCATGATATGGCCATGGACAGCTTGGCCGCTCTCGCCGATCCGACCCGCCGGCGCATCGTCGAGACCCTCGCCGAGGGCGCCCTGAGCTCCGGCGACATCGCCAGACGTTTTTCCATCAGCGCGCCAGCCATCTCCCAGCATCTGAAGATCCTGCGCCTGGCCAGGCTGGTGCGCGTGCGGGCCGAGGCGCAGCGACGCATCTACGAACTGGACCTGGAAGGGGTGGATGAGATGTCGGCCTGGATCGCCCATATCCGCCGCTTCTGGGCGACCCGGCTCGACGCCCTGGACGGCCAGCTAAGAACGGAGCAAGGCGAATGAGCGACTTGGGCGAGGTCCTGCGCGTGCCGGCGGTGCGGTTCGAACGGGTGCTGCCCGGATCGATGGAACAGGTCTGGGCCCATCTCACCGAATGCGGCAGGCTGGCCGCTTGGTACGGCGATGACGGCCTGATCGAACCGCGCGAGGGCGGCGCGGTCCGACTCAGCGGCGGCCATATCCGCGGCGTCGTCACCCAGTGGAAGCCGCATCGTAAGCTGGCCTACACGTGGAACGTCTTCGGCCCCGGCGACGACGAGTCGCCCTATCCCGAATCCTATCTGACCATCGAATTGGCGCCGCGCGGGGATGAGGTTCTGCTGACCCTCACCCACCTGCCGGTGCTGGAGCGGTTCGAAAAGCAGAACGCCATGGGCTGGCACACCTTCCTCGACATGCTGGGCGCGGGCCTGGCCGGCCAGCCGATAGAACCCCGCCCGGCCTATATGACCCGCAACGCCGCCCTCTACGGCGTCGACCTGAGCAATCTGGCACGCTGAGGAGCCGCTGCGACCCAGATCAATCGGGGACGTTCTCGCGGCCGACGTCGGGACCCCAGTCGAACGCCTCCCGCATCGCTTCGGGAGTCATATCAGAGAACAGATCTTCACGGCGGCCCACGCTGATGTAACGGAATCCATGCGCGCGCATCTCCGCTGGGCGGTAGATGTTGCGCAGATCGACCACCAGCGGCCGGTGCATCATGCTCTTGACCCGCGCCAGATCGAGAGCGCGGAACTGGTCCCATTCGGTGAGGATGAGCAGGCAGTCGGCGCC
>DASQSO010000287.1:0-6941 GCA_035642335.1 Caulobacteraceae bacterium | reverse complement strand
CGACGACCCGGCCGTTCTGGAAATGCTTCATGCGCCCGTCGGTCTCGGGGTTGGAGGCCCAGCTTTCCTTGCCGTTCACGAACAGCACCGGGCAGGTGATGTTGGCCCAGAGTTCCTGCAGCTCCCGGGGCGACAGGTCCGCCGGCGAGTTCGAACGGGCATAGTTGTCGAACTTCCAGCTATAGGTGCCGTCCTCGTTCTGCGCCGCGCCGTGCACGGTCAGGTACCGGGCCTGTTCCGGCGTCAGGTGCTTGTTTTCCGCCTGCATCCGCGCGAACGCCTCCTCGATGGAGGCGTATTTGCGCGGCGCGCGGCCGGCCAGGGCCCGCTTGTGCTCGACCCACTGGCGCATGCGTTGCGGCGCGGTGGTCTCGGCGCGCCTGGCCAGCATCCGCGGCGAGGGGCCCATGCCCTCGATCGCCACCAGTTTCGACACCGTCTCCGGATAGACCCCGGTATAGCGCAGGGCGATATTGCCGCCGAGCGAATGGGCGATCATCCGCACCGGGGCCAGGCCCTGCTGGTGGATCAGCTGGGCGAGGTCGTAGACATAGGCGCCCAGGCCATAGTCGCCGCTGGCCGAATGGGCGCTGTCGCCGTGGCCGCGCAGGTCCGGGGCGATGACGTGGTAGTCGCGGCGCAGGTCCTGGGCCACCCAGTCCCAGTTGCGGCAATGGTCCTGGCCGCCATGCACCAGGATCAGCGGCGGCGCCTCCGGATTGCCCCAGTCGACATAGTGCAGCCGCAGCCGCTGGGAGATATAGCTCTGCGAGGTGGGTCCATGCTCGATCATGGGCCGCTTCTAGACCATCAGCGCGTCCCGCATCCAGACCCCGGTCCCACCCCCAACCGTCATGGCCCGACTTGATCGGGCCACCCATGATCACCGTCTTTGATCAGGTGTTCATGGATCCCCCGCATTCCGCCTTCGGCTCCAGCGGGGGATGACGGCTTAAATGAGTGCGCTAGACTGCTCACCAACCCGGAGCCCCGCCCATGACCTCGACCCTCGTCGACAATCCCGTGCTCGCGCCGTGGAGCGGACCGCACGGGGGCGGGCCGGCGTTCGACGCCATCCGGGTCGAGCACTTCGTCCCGGCGCTCGACGAGGCCATGGGCCGTTACCGGGCCGAGGTCGCCGCCATCGCGGCCAACCCGGCGCCGCCGACCTTCGCCAACACGCTGGAAGCCATGGAGCGATCGGGCCGCGCCTTTCGCCAGGCGACCTCGCTGATGGGGACCTTCACCTCGACCATGAACAGCGCCGAGATGCAGGCGGTGCAGCGCCAGATGGCGCCGAAGCTGGCGGCCTTCCGCGACGAGATCATGCACAACCGGCCGCTGTTCGATCGCATACGCGCCGTCTACGATGCGCGCGAGACCAGCGGCCTGGACGCCGAGCAGCAGCGGCTGGCCGACGTGGTGTGGCGCCGCTTCACCCGCCAGGGCGCGGCCCTTGGCGACGCGGACAAGCATCGCCTGGCCGAGATCAACCAGCGCCTGGCCAGCCTCCACACCGCCTTCAGCCAGAACATATTGGCCGACGAGGAGGGCCTGGCCCTGGTGCTCGACAATGAGGCCGATCTGGACGGCCTGCCGTCCAACCTGGTCGAGGCCGCCGCCGCCGCCGCCGAGCAGCGTGGCCTGAAAGGCCAGTGGGTGATCGCCAACACCCGCTCGTCCATGGACCCCTTCATCACCCTCTCGACCCGCCGCGACCTGCGGGAAAAGGCGCTGAAATTGTGGGCCAGCCGCGGCGACAATCCCGGCGATCACGACAACAACCCGATCATGACCGAGGTCCTGAAGCTGCGCGTCGAGAAGGCGCATCTGCTGGGCTTTGCGACCTTCGCCCACTGGATCGCCGACGGCCAGATGGCCAAGACCCCCGACGCGGCCATGGCGTTGCTGCGCAAGGTCTGGACCCCCGCCGCGGCCCGCGCCCGCGAGGAGATCGCCGAGATGGCGCCGATCGTCGCCGCCGAGGGCTCCAATGAGCCGCTGGAGGCCTGGGACTATCGTTACTACGCCGAGAAGCTGCGCAAGGCGAAGTACGACCTCTCCGACGACGAGGTGAAACCCTACCTGCAGCTTTCCAGGCTGCGCGACGGCATGTTCTGGGCGGCCGGCGAGCTGTTCGGGCTGAAGTTCACGAACGTGACCGACATGCCGGTCTATCATCCGGACGTCGAGGTGTTCGAGGTGACGCGGGACGGGGCGCTGGTCGGCCTCTGGTATTTCGACCTCTATGCCCGGCCGGGTAAAAGCTCTGGCGCCTGGATGAGCGAATATCGCACCCAGCAGACGCTGGCCGGCGTCACCCCGATCATCTCCAACAATTCCAACTTCATGAAGGCGGCGCCCGGCGAGCCGGTGCTGATCTCCTGGACCGACGCGGTGACCCTGTTCCACGAGTTCGGCCATGGCCTGCACGGGCTGAACTCGGCGGTGACCTATCCGTCCCTGGCCGGCACCAGCGTCGTGCGCGACTTCGTCGAGCTGCCCAGCCAGCTGAACGAGCGCTGGCTGCCGACGCCGGAGCTGCTGCAACGTTTCGCCGTGCACTATGAGACCGGCGAGCCGATGCCGGCGATGCTGACCGACAAGGTGCTGGCCGCCCAGAACTTCCGCCAGGGCTTCAACACCACCGAATACCTGGCCTGCGCCATCCTCGACCTGGAGGCCCATCTGGGCGCCGACGAGGCCCTGGACGCCCGCGAGTTCGAGCGCGAGGCGCTGGAGCGGCTGGGCATGCCGAAGGAGATCATCCTGCGCCACCGCCTGCCGCACTTCTCCCACGTCTTTTCCGGCGAGAGCTATGCGGCCGGCTATTACAACTACATCTGGGCCGACGTGCTTAGCGCCGACGCCGCCGAGGCCTTCGCCGAGGCGCCCGGCGGCTTCTACGACAAGGACCTGGCCAAACGGCTGCTGGACGAGGTGCTCAGCATCGGCAACAGCGTCGAAGCCGGCGAAGCCTACCGCCGCTTCCGCGGCCGCGATTACGGCACCGGCGCCCTTATGCGCAGCCGAGGGTTCGAGGCGGTGTCGGAGGAGGTGTGAGCCGCAAACTCTTCAGCCGTCATGGCCCGGCTTGTCCGGGCCACCCATGATCACCGTCTAAGATCAGTGTTCATGGATCCCCCGCATTCCGCCGCTGCGCGGCTCCAGCGGGGGATGACGGTGGGTTAGAGCCCCTCGGCCAGCAGCGCGTTCGAAGCCGCCTCCAGCCGGGTTTCCAGCGTCTCCATGAACGCCGCCCGCTTCAGGCCAGGCGGAATGGGGTCGAGGAACTCAAAGACGATGGTCCCTGGCCGGCGGATGATTCCGTGGGCCGGCCAGTGGGCGCCGGAATTCAGCGCGATCGGCACGCAGGGCAGTTCCAGGTCGCGGTAGAGGGCCGCGACGCCCGGCAGGTAGTCGCCGGCGACGCCGGGCTGGCCGCGCGTGCCTTCCGGGAAGATGAAGATCTGCCGGTCGGGATCGTCCTTCAGCCGCTGGCGGCTGTCGGCCAGGAGCTTGCGCAGGGACTTGGCGCCGCCTTCGCGGTCGATGACGATCATCCGGCACTTGGCCGCCCACCAGGAAAAGACCGGGATGGCCATCAGCTCCTGGCGCAGCACATAGGACCCGTCCGGCAGGATGGGCGCGGTTCCAAAGATGTCGAACATGCACTGGTGCTTCGACGCCACCAGGGCCGCGCCAATGGGCACGTTCTCGCGGCCCCGGATCTCCACCCGCACCCCCGCCACCACGCGCAAGAGCCAGGTCACCACCCGGCCCCAAGTCTTCAGCGACCCCTGCGCAACCCGTCTCGGCATGATCATCACCGGCAGGAAGATGACCGCCGCGATCAGGCTCCAGAGATAGAAGGCCAGGGTGAAGGCGAGCGAGCGGATGAGGATCACGCCGACGCTCCGGCGGCCGATGAGACCGGGTCCGCGTGGTGCGCCTTGGGCCCGAGGCTCAGGAAGGCCTCCCGCGCCAGGATCACCAGGTACTTGCAGTATTCGACCATCATCCGCCGCGCCCCCACCCCGCTTTTCCACCAGCGACCGGAATCCAGGTCGTCGGTCTTCACCGGATAGGGCGTAAGCTTGGCGTCCGGCAAGGCCTCGTGCAGCTCCAGCATGGCGCGCGGCATGTGGAAGTCGGAGGTCACCACGATCAGCGACTTGAAGTTCTTGGCCTTCATCCAGTCGGCGGTCTCCCGCGCGTTGCCCACCGTGTCGGTGGCCTGAAAACCCAGGTCGACGCAGCAGTCGTAATAGCGCCGCGTGGCCTTGGCGACGCCGCGGATGTCGGCGCGGCTTGCCTCGGGGTTCACCCCGGAGACCAGCAGCCGCGTCGCCTTGCCGTCTTCCAGAAGCTTCATCGCCGCGCTGATCCGGGCGTTGGACGAACCGGTCAGGGCCACGACGCCGTCGGCGGGCGCCGGGTCGGCGGCCGGCGTCGACTGGTCGACCCGCACCGAGAAGGCCCAGAGGCCCACCGCCCAGAGCACTACCAGCAAAAACAGGATGGCCGCGCTCCTCACGTCATCTCCTTCAGCAGCGACAGGGCCGTCACCCGCGCCGCCAGCGCCGCGACCGCGCCGGCGGCGAGCGGACAGGCGATCAGCGGCACAAGATCGCTCCAGGCCACCGGCAGCACCGGTATCAGTCCCGCATCGCCGCCAAGCAGCCGCATGGTCGCCGCGACGATGGCGGCGGCGCCCGCGCCGATCAGCCCGGCGATCGCCGCCATCCGCCCGAAACGCAGCTGAAACAGGGCGGCGATATAGCCGTCCTCGGCGCCGGCCAGGTGCAGCACGCCGACCAGGTCGCCGCGCGCCTGCAGGCCCGCTCGTGTCGCAAGGGCGATGACCGCGGCGGCGGCGGCGGCGATCAGGGCGGCCACCGCGATGGCCGCTGTCTGGGCCAGGAGGCCGGTGCGCAAGATGTCCTTCAGCCATAGGCTGTGGTCGTCCACCGTGGCGTCGACGTTGGCGGCCTTCAGCGCGTCTTCCATGGCCGCGGCGCCGGCGGGGGCCTTGGGGTCGAGATCGACGGCGACCAGGCGCGGGATGGCTAGGTCGTCGGGCAGGTCCTTGCCCAGCCAGGGCTCTAGCAGGGCCTCGGCCTTTTCCTTCTCCAGCGCCTCGACCTCGCCGACGCCCTTTACCCCGGCCAGGGCGTCGGCGGCGCGGGCGGCGGCGGCGTCGGGGGTCTCGTCAGGGCCGGGCCGCACCACCACCGTGGCCGAGCCCCGCAGCTCCGTGCGCCAGCCGTGGGCGATGCGGTCGGCGGCCAGCGCCGAGACCAGGGCCAGGCCGGCGATGAAGCAGAGCACGGCGACCACGAAGACCAGGGCCCGGTCGCGGGCGTCCTCGGCCGGCAACAGCGGCGCCGGCGGGCGGCGGAAGATGGGCGCGGGCCCGCTCAAGCGACCGCGCCCCGGCTGGAGATGCGCCTCAGCATTCCGCCCTCGATGTGCATGACCGGCCGGCCGGACCGCGCTGCCAGCTCATCGTCGTGGGTGGCGATGAGCACGGTGGCTCCCAGCCGGTTGAGCTCGACGAACAGGCGCAGGATTCGGATGGCCATCTCGTGGTCCACATCGCCGGTCGGCTCGTCGGCGATCAACAGATCCGGCCGGCCGACCACGGCGCGGGCGATCGCCAGCCGCTGCTGCTCGCCGCCGGAAAGCCGCGGCGGAGTCGCGTTCATCCGCTCGCCGAGCCCCACCCACGCCAGTAGCTCGGCCACGTCCGCCTGGTAGTCGCTCAATCGCCCGCCGGCGAGGCGCAACGGCAGGGCGGCATTGTCGAAGACGTCCAGGTGATCGAGTAGCCGGCGGTCGTGGAACACCATGCCGATCCGCCGCCGCAGCAGCGGCAATTCAGCGCGTCGCAGGCTGCGGGTGTCGCGCCCGAACAGGGTGATCGCGCCGCGAGTCGGGTGTAGCACCATCTGGATCAGCCGCAGCAGCGTGGTCTTGCCGGCGCCCGAGGCGCCGGTGATGAAGTGGAAGGATCCGGGCTCCAGCTCGAAACTCATGTTCTTCAGGATTTCAGGGCCGCCGCCATAGCCAAGGCCGACGGCCTCGAAGCGGACGACCGGCCCATTGTCCCTCGCTAGCGGCTCGATCGATTCACTCAATGGGGGACCGGCGTCGGCGGTTCTGGACATGGGGGCCGAAATCGGCGACCTCGTTGCGGAGGGCGCTTGTGCATCCGATTCGCCGGCCATGATACTGACCTGTCCCGACTGCGCCACCCGCTATTTTGTGGAGGATGAGCGCCTGAGCGAGAGGGGCCGGATGGTCCGCTGCGGCGCCTGCGGCGGGAGCTGGGCGGCCAAGGCCGACGCGCCGCTGGAACTCACTGAAACCATGGACATCGGCGCGACAGCGCAGCTGTCCTCCGGCCAGAAGTCGCACCAGGGCGACGCCATGCTGCGCGACCTGCCGGCCGAAGAGCTGCCCAAGGTGTTCCGCGCCCAGGCCCAGACTAAGGCAAAGGTGCGCGAGGCGGCGGCCAGCGGGGTGGTCTGGGCGGGCCTGGTCGCTGGTTTCATCTTCCTGATCGGCCTGGCCCTGTTCATGCGCCAGGATATCGCCGCCATCTGGCCGCGCGCCGCTGGCGCCTACGCCATGGCCGGCCTGCCGGTGGACCTGGTCGGCCTGGCCATCGAGGGTCAGCATGCCCAGCCGGCGCTGAAGGACGGCCATGCGGTGCTGGCCGTCAGCGGCGCGCTGCGCAATGTGCTCGACCGGGCGGTGGTCGCGCCCCCATTGCGCGTCAGCATCCTGGACTCCGCCGGCCATCCGGTCGCGGTCAAGATCGCCGATCAGGGCGGGGCGCGGATCCCGCCCGGCGAGGCGCGCCACTTTCTGGTGGACGTGGTCGATCCCCCGACCAGCGCCGCGGGCGTCGACATCACCTTCGTGCCGGGCGCGCC
>DASQSO010000286.1:0-2321 GCA_035642335.1 Caulobacteraceae bacterium | reverse complement strand
GCCGCGCATCTCGGACTACGCCGCTTGGTCGGATCTGCGTCGCCGCAGCCGCGCCTTCTTGCAGCCCTGGGAGCCGACCTGGCCGGCCGACGACCTGTCGCGCGCCGCCTATCGCCGCAGGCTGGCTGCCTACCAGCGCGACATGGACCTAGGCTACGGCTACGCCTTCCTGGTCTTCCGTCGCGACGACAACGAACTGGTCGGCGGCATCACCCTGTCCAACATCCGCCGCGGCGTCGCCCAGATGGGCCAGATCGGCTACTGGGCCGGCGAGCCGTTCGTGCGGCGCGGCCATACCCTGGCGGCGGTGCTGGCCATTTCCGGGTTCGCGCTCGGCCGGCTCGGCCTGCACCGGCTGGAGGCGGCCTGCATCCCGGAAAACGACGCCTCGCGCGGCCTTTTGCTGAAAGCCGGCTTTGAACTGGAAGGCCGAGCCCGGGCTTATCTGAAAATTAACGGCGATTGGCGAGATCATCTTCTGTTCGGGCTGGTGGCTGGCGCGGCCGCCGGAAAGAGGCGCTTGGACGTTTGAGTCGCGGGGCCGAACCCCCGCGTCAGCGGGTTGGGCATGGCGCCGCGGGCGCGCGATAGGTTCATCTGGGACGCAACGGTGACGCTGGAGGCTCTTGGCGCCGCCGACGTGGCGTTGTGGAGCTGGGACCCCAACGCCGACCGCCTGCGTCTGACCGGCGCGGCGCGGCGGCTGGGCCTGTCGCCGCTGGCCCCCGTATGCTCCTCCGCCGCGGTGCGGGCGCTGGTCATGCCGCGGGACCGGGCGCTGGTTGAAGAGATCCTCCGCATCCAGGCGCCCGGCGCCGAGGTCGGCGGGCGTGTGCGCATGCGCGGCGGCGACGCCTGCGTCTGGCGCGGCGTCTGGCTGGAGGACGGCGTTCGCGCCGCCGGCGTCATCGTGCCGGAGACCAAGTTCGCCGCGTCCGAACAGGACGTCCTGACCGGCCTGCTTGATCGGCGCGGCTTCGTCAGCCGCGCGCGTGAGCAGCTTCAGGCCGCCGGCGGCTACATCCTGGTGGTCGCGGACCTGGATCGGTTGCGCCGGTTGAACGAGGCGCTCGGCCATGAGCGCGCCGACCTGGTGCTGGCGGCGCTGGGCTCGCGGCTTGCGTCGACCTTCCCGCCCCAGGCGTTGCTCGCCCGCGTCGGCGAGGACGAGTTCGCCGTGCTGACCCCCGCCAACGTCGCCGAGCCGGCCGAGACCATGCGCCGAGCCATGGAGCAGCCGCTGCGGCTATCGGGCTTCGACATCTTCCCGACCCTTTCCATCGGTGCGGTCGAGGCCGAGGGCGGCGCCGACGCGCCAGATGCGGCCGAGCTGCTGCGCCGCGCCGAACTGGCGGTGGAATCCGCCAAGTCCGCCGGCCGCGGCGGGGCGGCGGCCTATGTCCGGGCGCTGGAAACCGACGGCCTGTCGCGCCTGGTCATGGAGTCCGACCTGCGCGGCGCCATCGGCCGCGGCGAGATCGTGCCCTTCTTCCAGCCGGTGGTGCGGCTGGACACCGGCGCCATCGCCGGTTTCGAGGCCCTGGTCCGCTGGCGCCACCCCCGCCGCGGCGTGCTGACGCCGGAGGCGTTCCTGCCGCTCTGCGAGGAGATGGGCCTCCTGGCCGAGCTCGGCTCCCACATGATGCGGGCAGCGGCGCATCAGCTGGCCGCCTGGCGCGGCGCCCACCGCGCCGCCGGCGAGATCAGCGTCAGCGTCAACCTCTCCACCGGCGAGATCCATCGCGACCACCTGGTCGAGGACGTCGGCGCCCTGCTCGCCGGCGCCGGCCTGCCGAAGGGGGCGCTGAAACTGGAGATCACCGAGGGCGACATCATGCGCGATCCGGAGCGCGCGGCGGTCATCCTGCGCCAGCTGCGCGAGGTGGGGGCGGGCCTGGCCCTCGACGATTTCGGCACCGGGTTCTCGTCACTGTCCTACCTGACCCGCCTGCCGTTCGACACGCTGAAGATCGACCGCTATTTCGTGCGCACCATGGCCGCCAACGAGGGGTCGGACAAAATCGTCCGGTCCGTGATCAACCTGGGCCGCGACCTGTCGCTGGAGGTGGTGGCCGAGGGGGTCGAGAACGCCCGGATGGCGCGCCGGCTGCTGGAGATCGGCTGCCACTACGGCCAGGGCTACGGCTATGCGCCAGCGCTGTCGGCGCAGGAGGCCGAAGTCTATCTGAACGAAAGCTACGCCGACGGCGCCGCTCCGGTGAAGGCGAGGGGTTAAGCCCGGCCAGTCTTAAGCGCGCCCCGTCTGGGCTGAGAGGTGTTCGGCTCTGGCGCCCATCTTGGCCAGGGCCATCGACCATTTA
>DASQSO010000285.1:0-4650 GCA_035642335.1 Caulobacteraceae bacterium | reverse complement strand
TAGAAAGCGCGCCCGGCAGCCTCATACCATTCGAGGTAGCGCCGCAAGCCGGTCACGACGTCGTCGAGCTTCTGACCTCTCGGGACATGGCCGAGATCGCGGCCAACCCGCCTCGCCAAGGCGATATCCGGGGGCGTGGCGATAACAACCGCCAAGTCGATGAGGTGGGCGACGGCGGGGCGGGCGCGCCCGAAGGGCTCCTCGATCACCAGAAATGGCGTTGGCGAGATCATCCCATCCGCTTTTGGGCGCTGGACACTCTGGCCCGCGCAAAGCCTCTCCGCCTCGCCAGCCAGCGTCGTTCCGTTGTGAGTGGCGAGCGGCAAACCTCGGGCGATCCAGCCTTCAACGTCCGCCGAGACTGTCGAGGGGTCCGGGTACTCGTAGTCATCGAGGTGAAGCACCGCCGCAGCGTCCAGACACTCAGCAACAGCGAGTGTCAGCGATGTTTTGCCGGCACCCGAGAATCCCGAGATTGCGATCGTGTAGGTCATGGCCGCCGATTCAATAGCGCGTGGTCGACAGCCGACCTATTCATTCGCTGCATCAATCGGTTTCCGTCGACCAAAGCCAGCGCAGGGAGTCGGCGAACACCGCACCGCCGTGGCGCAGGTTATGGCCGCCATCGCCGAAGACGAACTTCACCTCATAGCCGGCGTACTCCAGCGCCGCAGCCACCTCTTTGTTCGCCATCGGCCAGCTGCCGAAGATGATGTCGGCGTCATTCTCGCCGCTCTGCATGAAGACGCGGATAGGCTTGCGCGGAGTCGAGCGGATCAGGAACGGATAGTTGTGGCCGCCGCGGATGGCGGTGAAGGAGCCGCAGTGGCTGAGCACCCGGCCGAAGGCGTCGGGCCTGTACCAGGCGGCGGTGAAGGCGCAGATGCCGCCGCTGGAAATGCCGCAGATGGTGCGGTGCGCCGGATCGGCGGTCAGGGCGCAGCCGATCTCGGCCTCGACGAAGGGCAGTAGGTCCTCCAGCATGAAGCGGACGTAAGTATCGGTGACGCTGTCGTATTCGAGGCTGCGCTGGGCGGGCGCGTCCTCCGCGGTCCCCGACATGACGAAGACGCCGATGGTCGGCGGCGCCTCGCCGTTGTGGATCAAGGTGTCGAGCACCGCCGCGGCGCGGACCGGTCCTTCGCGGCTCAGATAGCCGCCGCCGTCATTGAAGACGATGAGGGCGGGCGCCGGCCCGGCCGGATCGAAACTCGCCGGGGTGTAGATCCAAAGATCGCGCGCGGTCCCGGGATAGAGACGCGCCTGGGTCCAGCCCGGATAGGAAGCCACCTTCCCCCGCGCCACGCCCTCGGCGAGCAGCGCCTCGGGACAGGGGTGGTATTGCCGGTCGCCGTCGGTCGCCAGCGCCTGGCGGATCTCGCGGTTGGAGCGGCCATTGACCACTCGGGCCGGATCGACATCGCTCAGGGATATGTGCAGGCCCAGGCTCTCGTAGGTTTTGGTGTCCAAGGCCGCTGGCCCTCCTCGCCTCTCCGGTGCGCCTTACGGCCCGACATCGACCGAGCCGGAGCCGGCGATGAACTTGTTGACCGCGCCGATGACCCTGGCGGCCCGGATGTCGCCGGAGCCGGCGATATTGGCGTCGAGACTGTCGGCCGTGCCGCCATAGTCGACGTTGCCGGAGCCAGCGATATGGACGGCCATGGTGGTGGCGCGGCCGTCGTCGATATGCACGTCGCCCCCGCCGGCCAGGTGCACGCCCAGTGGTCCGGAGACTTTGCGCATGCGCACATTGCCGACGCCGGCGATGTTGACCGCCAGACCACTCTCGACCTCGGTGGTGGTCACCGTCGCGGCGCCGGCGATCTGCAGCGTCATCTTTCCGGCCGAGCCCGTGTGCAGCCGCCCCGATCCCGCATACTGGACCTTAAGCTCGTTCTGCACATTGGCCAGGGTCCAGTCGCCGCAGCCACCGATATTTAGGTGCAGGCTCCGCGAACGGCCGACGCTGCCATAGATGGCGCCGCCCGCATCGACCCTGGCGTCCATCGGCACGCGCACGGCGATCTGCGGCAGATCGTCATAGTCGATGTCGCCGACCCCTGGGACCGTGACGTCCGGATGCTCATCGCGGCTGTCGCAGACCGCCCGCGGGCCCCAGAACCAGCCCGTCCAGTTGGCGGGCTGCACCTGGGTGGTGTCGCCGAACAGCTTCACGATCTTCATCGGCAGGCGCGGATTGGTCTTCAGGAAGATGACCTGCACATTCGAACGCTGTTCGGGAATGATCACCACCCGCGCCGTGACATCCTTGAACGAAATCGTCTGCGCGCCGGCCGCACCGGCGCAGCCGAGCAGGATCACGGCGAGCAGAACGCTCCACAAGGTGCGCATCGGACTCCTCCCTGTCGGGATTTTGGCCGGCACGCTAAGCGTTACCACGCCGAGAGGCAGCTTAATTCGCCGTCACCTAAGGCAAACCCCCGCCCCTACTGACTGCTCAGCAAAAGCGACGGGTCCACCGGTTTGGCCTTGTCGCGGGGGGTCGGGGCGTAGCGGATCTCGAAATAGACCTCCGGCTGGACGGCGCCGCCGGTCTGGCCGGTCAGGCCGATCTCGGCGCCCTGCAACACGTGATCCTTGATCTTGACCTCGGTGCGCGACAGGTGGGCGTAGGCGGTGATCCAGCCGTCGTCGTGCTTGATCAGGACCAGGTTTCCGAGGCCCGGCACCAGATCGCCGGCATAGACCACGTCGCCGGTCGCCGCGGCGTGGACCGGCGAGCCATCGGCCGCACCGATATCGATGCCGTCGCTGCGCTGGCCGCCGGGCTTGGGGCCGAAGCCGGACAGCAGCATCCCGTGCACCGGCCAGACGAAGCGGCCGCGGCCAGCCATCACGACCTGAGCGTCCGGCGGGGTCGCCGTGGCCTGGGGCAGGCTGACCGGCGCGACAGCCGGCGGCGAAGCCACCGACCGTTGGGGCGGAGCGACGAAACCGCCCTCCGCCGGCCCGATCAGGTGGCCGGGCAGGGAATCGTAGGGCACCGGCTCGCTGGGAGCGGCCGGACCGATGTCGCCGCGGGCCATGCGGGTCGGCCGCACTGGTTGGCCCGACTCGCTGGCGTACGGCAGGGTATTGCCGGCGACGGCGGTGTCGTCGGGCGCGAGCGGCGCCCGGAAGCGGCCGTGCGCCCGTTCGCGCCCGCGGCGGCGTTCCTCGGCGACTTCGCGGCGCGACGGCGCGGGCATGGCTTCCGCCGCTTCCTGCTGGCCCGGCAGCGTGATGCTTTGGCCTACGTGCAAGCGGGCGTTGGCCGGCAGGCCGTTCGCCTCGGCCAGGTCCCCTGGCGAGACGTGGAACTTGCGGCCGAGTGAATAGAGGGTCTCGCCGCGCCCGACCTCGTGGGGTTTCGAGGTAGCCCTCCCGGCTCGTCCGGCCCGGGCCTCGGCGCGGCTCTCACGGACGCCATGGCTTTCGGACGCGTGGTCTTCCGAGCCAGACTCGTCCGCGGCTTCGGTCTTGCCCGGAATCGTCAGTGTCGAGCCGACTTTCAGGGCATGCCGGCCGCGGATGTGGTTGGCCTCGAGGATGGCTTCCCTGGTGCTCCCGTACTTCTCGGCCAGCGAATTGACGGTGTCGCCCTTCCCGACCGTGACGCCGTCGGAGTCCGCGCCCTTCTCGAGGCGGCCGCTGGCGCTGACGTGCACCGTATGGCGCCCGGCATGGCCGCGATGGATGGAATGGCGATAGGCGACGTCCGTCAGGAACACAGGATCGGCCGAGACGTAGTCGGCGTCGATGAACACCGGCCGGTTGGCCGAACTCGGCCCCGGCGGCGGCAGGGGCTGGCCGGTCACCGCGCCGCTGGGCTGGGCGACCGGATCGTGTGGGTCGTCGGACCGCCGCGGCGCCGGTGCCGGCTTGTCGGCGGTCACCGGATATTGCGGCTGGGCCAACGGCCGCGAGGTCGGGGTCTGATACCCCTCGTAAGGTGCGTATTGCGAATGCGGCAGATCGCAGGCCTGCAAGGCCATGACGCCCGCGCCCGCGAGCGCCGCCCTTACCCAGAATGCCGTCATCGTCGCTCCGCCCACGTCCGTCGGAATCGCCCGCGCCGCCGCCGCAGTGTCGGCGAAGCGACGCTTCCGCACCACCCCGAACCGCCGGGACCGCTCAAAGTTCGCGCGCCACACCATCCAAGAGCGGCACGAAGCGAACGTCACACAACACCTCTTCCTTAAAGCCGCCCTGGCCGTCGCCCACGTAGCGTTTCAACGTCTGGATGGGGCCCCGTCCGATGGGCGCAACGAGAATCCCCGACGGTTTCAGCTGCGCGAGCAGCGTCTTGGGCTCAGCTGGCGCCGCGGCTGTGACCAGAATGCGGTCGAAAGGCGCCTGTTCGGGCCAGCCCTCGCCGCCGTCGGCGAAGCGGGTGATGATATTGCCCAGCTGCAGCGCCTTGAAGCGCGCCTCGGCCTCGCCCATCAGGGTGCGGTAGCGCTCGACCGTATAGACCAGCCGCGCCAGCCTGGAGAGCACCGCCGTCTGGTAGCCGGAACCGGTGCCGATCTCCAGGACTCGCGCCCGTGGCTCAATGGTCAGGGCCTGGGTCATCAGCCCCACGATGAAGGGCTGGCTGATGGTCTGGCCACAGGCGATGGGCAGGGCCGAATCCTCCCAGGCCCG
>DASQSO010000284.1:0-10223 GCA_035642335.1 Caulobacteraceae bacterium | reverse complement strand
GGCAGCATCAGGACCACCGCGTCGGCGCGCGCCAGGCCCGCCGCCAGCGGCTCGCGCATCGGTCCGGCCGGGAAGACCTGGCCGTCGCCGAACGGCCATTCGTCGTCGCGGGTCTCGCCGTCGATGACCACCATCGACAGGGTCTTCTTTAGCGTCGGGTTCTGGTGGCCGTCGTCCATGACGATGGCCCGAGCGCCGGCCGCCGCGGCGGTCACGGCGCCGGCGATGCGGTCGGCGGCGATCCAGGTCGGCTGATCGCGCGCCAGCATCAGCGGCTCGTCGCCGACGTCGCCGGCGCCATGGATGGCCGGGTCAACGCGCAGCGGACCCTTCAGCCGCCCGCCATAGCCGCGTGACAGGGCATGGGCCGCGACGCCGCGCGCCGCCAGCCGGTTCAGGATTTCGCGCGCCACCGGGGTCTTGCCCGTGCCGCCGAGGGTCAGGCCGCCGACGCAGATCACCGGAACGCCGGGATCGAACGGCCGGGTGCGGGCGATGCGGCGGGCGGTGACCTGGCTCCAGATCGACGCGGCTGGCGTCAGCAAAAGCCGCGTCGCCGAGGCGCGCCGGCGACCGCGCTCATACCATCGGCGAGGGGTCGGCAGCCTCATGGCGGCGGCAGCAGCGGCAGAATCGCCCGCCAGCCGTCCTCGAAGGCGCCGGCTTGGCTGGCCGCGTAGGCGCCGGCGTGCTCGCCGAGTTCGCGCAGTCGGTCGGGCGCGGCGAGCAGAGCCATGAGTTCACGTCCGAGGCCGGGCGCATCGGCCACGCCCAGGGCCGCGCCGGCGGCGATCATCTCGGCATAGGGGTCGGCGTGGTTGAACCGCTCCGGCCCGGTCAGGACGCCGACGCCCAGGGCCGCCGCCTCCAGCGGATTGTGCCCGCCGACCCCGGAAACGAAGCTGCCACCCATGACTGCCGCGTCCGCTAGCCGATAGAACAACCCCATCTCGCCCAACGTGTCGGCGAGGTAGATGTCCGCGCCCTGGGTAGGGTCCGCGCCCTGGCTGCGCCGCCTGACCTCGAACCCGGCCTGGCTCAGCTCCGCGGCGATGGCTTCCCCGCGGTCGGGGTGGCGGGGGGCGATGATCAGCAGGGGATGGCCGGGTGCGTTTTGCGCGGCGGCGGCGATCAGCGCCTCCTCGCGAGGGTGCGTGCTGGCGGCCAGGACGATGCGGCGATCGCCGATAGCGGCCTTCAGCGCGGCGAGTTGAGCGGCGTCGACCGGCGGGGCTAGACCCAGCCGTTTGAGATTCAGGCGGCCGGTGACATGGCCGCCGAGTTTCCCCAGACGGGCCTCGGACGCCGCGTCCTGCGCCAGGATGGCCTCAAACCCCCCGAGCATGGCCTTGGCGGCGTTCGGGCGGCGCGACCAGCCGCGGGCGCTGGCCTCGGTCATCCGCGCCGAGATCAGCGCCAGCCGCACGCCGCGCCGGCGCGCGCCGAGGATCAGGTTCGGCCAGAGCTCGCTCTCGGCGAACAGGCCGAGGCCCGGCCGCCAATGGCCCAGGAACCGCGCCACCGGGCCCGGCGCATCGATCGGCGCGTACTGATGGATCGCGCCCTTCGGCAGGCGCTGGCCGAGCAGTTCGGCCGAAGTGCGCGTGCCGCTGGTGACCAGGACGGTCAGGTCCGGCCGCTCGGCGCGAATCCGTGCGATCAGTGGCAGCAGCGAGAGGCTCTCGCCGACGCTGGCGCCATGCAGCCAGATCAGCGGGCCGTTCGGCCGGGTCCGGCCGGCATGTCCCAGCCGCTCGCCCAGCCGCGCCGCGTCCTCCTTGCCGCGCCGTGCGCGGCTGGCCAGCAGCAGCGGCGCCAGCGGCTCGGCGAGGCCGGTGGCGAGGCCGTAGAGGCGCAGCGACATGGGCTTGGTCATCGGGCTGCGTCGAGCATGGCCCAGGCCCGGGCATCCAGCGCCTTCAACCTGGCCTGCCATTCGACCCGCACCGCCTCGATCCCGGCCCGGTCGCTGCCGGCCGGGACGTACATAGGTCCCTCCATCAGGGCGACGCCGCGCGAAAAGGGCAGGGGCAGGCGGGTCTGGTCCCAGTTCTTCAGCCTGATCGCTGGCCGCGCCGCGACCCCCGCCAGAAAGACGCGGGTCCCCGCCCGCCGGGCCAGCACGATCGGGCCGATCTGCATTACCTCGCCCGGGCCCCTTGGCCCGTCAGGGGTGATGATCACCCCGCCGCCGGCGGCGATATGGTCCAGCGCCTCCATGAAGGCGGCGGTCCCGCCCTTGACAGCCACGCCGGGATGCCTGGCGGTCGAGCCGCGGATAGCGGGATAGCCCAGCCGCGTCGCCGCCTTGGAGACGAATTCGCCATCGGGCGACAGCGAGATCATCGGCCTGAACGACCGGCCCCTGATCAGCTTGCGGCAGGTGACCGCCAGGGCGATGCGGCCATGCCAGAAGAACAGCATGCCGCCCTCCGGTCGGGCCATCTGCCCGACAACGGTGTCGGTCTGGTCGAAGCGCCAGCGCATCGTGGCGCCGACCAGCCGCATATAGGCGGTGAGCAGGAAGGCCAGCGCCGACTGGACGGGGCCCAGCCGGAAGAAACGCTTCACTCCGCCGCCTCCGGGGCGACGTCGAGGTCCTGCTGTTTGGCCAGGCGCGAATAGAGCCCGCCCGAGCGTAGCAGGCCGGCATGGGCGCCGGTCTCCACCACCCGGCCGTCGGCGATGACATAGATGCGGTCGGCGCTTTTGACCGTCGACAGCCGGTGGGCGATCAGGATGGTCATGCGCCCGGCCATCAGCCGCTCCAACGCCGCCTGCACCAGGGCCTCGCTCTCGGTGTCCAGGGCGCTGGTCGCCTCGTCCAGCAAAAGGATCGGGGCGTTCTTCAGAAAGGCGCGAGCGATGGCGATGCGTTGCCGCTGTCCGCCGGAAAGCCGCGCGCCGGCCTCGCCGACGCCGGTATCGTAGCCCTTGTCGAGGTTTAGGATAAAGTCGTGGGCGGCGGCGGCGCGGGCGGCGGTCTCGATCTCGCCGGTGGTGGCGTCCGGCTTGGCATAGGCGATGTTGGCGCGGATGGTGTCGTCGAACAGGAAGGGCTCCTGTGTGACCAGGGCGATCTGGTGACGCAGGGAGTTCAAGGTGATCTGGCGCACGTCGCGACCGTCGATGCTCACCTGCCCGGACGTCACGTCGTAGAAACGCGGAATCAGGTTGAGCAGCGTGGTCTTGCCGCCACCGGATGGGCCGACCAGGGCGACGGTCTCGCCAAGACGGGCCTCCAGCGTCACGCCGTTCAGGGCGGCGGCGGTCTCGCCATAGCTGAAGCTGACATTGTCCACCCGTAGGGCCTGGGCGGAGGCGGTCAGGGGCTCGGCGTCTGGCGCGTCGCCGACCTCGGGCTCGATGTCCATGGCGGCGAACATGCGCTGGGCGGCGGCCAGGCCCTCGGCGAACACCGGCGGCAGGTTGGCCAACTGGCGCAGCGACTGGGTGGAGGCCAGAAAGGCGACCAGGTAGGAGGTGAAGGCGCCGGCGAAGGCGGGGCTGCCGTGGGCGCGCCAGCCGGCATAGATCAGCACCCCGGCCAGTACGACCGCCATCACCATCTCGACCACCGGCGACGAGGCCGCGCCGATATTGGCGCCGCGGATGATATGCGCCTGGCGCCGGTTGACGGCCTCGGCCACCCGCTGCTCTTCATAGGCTTCGCGGTTGTCGATCTTGACCACCTTGACGCCGTCTATGCCCTCCATGATGGCGGTCGACAGGCTGGAGGTCTCCTTCATCGCCCCGATCGCGGCCTTCCTCGACCAGCGGGTGAAGCGCTCCATCAGGATGCCCAGCAAGGGGCCGACCAGGATGATGCCCAGGGTCAGCACCGGATCGCGGATCAGCATCACGATCAGCAGGCCGACTACCATCACCAGGTTCTGGAAATAGGTCAGCAGCGCGCTGGTGGCGGCGTTGCGCAGCAGGCTGGCGTCATAGAGCATGGCTGACACGAACGAGCCGGTGTGTTCGGAACGCAGGCGGGCCAGGTCCGAGCGGATGACCCGGCCGAACAGGTCGGTCTGGATCTGGCCGACGATCCGGTGGCCGACCGTGTTCATCATCCAACTCTGCACGATCTGGGCGGCGGCCCGCAGCACGCCCAGCCCGACCAGGGCCGCGGCGATCCAGACCAGCTGACCCATGTCGCCATGGAGCACGTCGTTCACCCCAGGCTGCACGATGAAGGTGGCCAGCGAGGTGGCGGCGGCGACCACCAGGGCCGCGATCACCGCCAGGGCGATGCGCAGCCGGTAGCGGACGAGGTAGGTCCGCACGACCCGCATCACGATGGTCGAAGCTTTCAGAGGCTGAGACAGGGGCTGGGCGTCCGTCATGATCTCGTCGCCGGCGCCTGCGTCCGCGACATCGCGGGCGCCAACTGCATCTTCAATTCACACCGTCCAACGTCTATGTGGGGCCAGCTAACCCGAATCCGCACAGGCGCGCAGCTTATTTTGACCCGGTTCGATCTCACACGGCCCGCCGGCCGATTCACCACCGGCCTGCACTACCTATGGCACGATCACGCCTATTTACGGGTCTTCTTCCGCAACGCTCACTGGGTCAGCAACGAACTGGTGCGCACCAATCAGCCCTGGCCGTTCCAGTTGAAGCGCTGGAAGGCGGCCGGCATCAAGACCATCATAAACCTGCGCGGCGGCTTCGACGGCAGCTTCTATGCGCTGGAAAAATACACCTGCGAGAAGATCGGCCTGAAGCTGGTCAATTTCACGGCGACCTCGCGCGACGTGCCCAGCGCCGAAAACATGCGCGGCGTGCGCGAGCTGTTCGACACGATCGAATATCCGGCCCTGATGCACTGCAAGTCGGGGGCGGACCGGGCCGGGATCATGAGCGTCTTCTACGCTCACTTCCGCCTCGGCCAGCCGATCCGCCAGGCGCTGAGCCAGCTTGCGTTTTTCCCCTATCTGCACGTGAAGGCCGGCAAGCCCGGCGTGCTCGACTACATCTTCGAACTCTACCTGGCCGAGGCCGAGCCCAAGGGAATCAGCTTCTTCGACTGGACCCAGGGCCCCGACTACGACCCGGTGAAGATCAAGGCCGACTTCAAGTCCCAGTGGTGGGCGACCACGCTGACGGACAAGATCCTGCGGCGGGAATAGACAAGGCCGCTCACGCCAGCGCTTCGGCCATGGCGCGGTAGTCGGGGTCCTTCTTGCGGCGCATGATGTCGCGGGCGGTCTGACCGGCCCGGTCGGGGATGTCGCCACGGGCGCCCCTGGCGATCAGCATGCGGAAGCGGGTCTTGTCGCTGGCCTTCTTCAGCATCAGGTGCAGGGCGGTGTCGCCCTTCACATCGCGCGCGTTGACGTCGGCGCCGAGTTCGAGGAAGACCTTGGCCTCTTCAAAATGACTCCATCTGATCGCTTCGAGGAAGGGCGTGCCGCCTTCGTGGACCGGATCGATGCTGGCGCCGTGAGCGACCAGCAGGCGAATGGCCTCGGGATCGCGGGCGAACTGCGCGGCCCACAGGCAGTGTTCCGGATCGCAGTCCCGCTCCAGCAGATGGCGGGCGAGGGCGAGGTTGCGGCCCCAGCCGATAGCGCACCAGAGCGGCGTGGCGCGCCATGCGTCCTCGGTGAAGGCCGCCTCATCGATGTCCAGCCCGGCCTTCAGCAACACATCGGCGGTCCTGACGCTGGCCTGGACCTGAGCGGCGGTTTTCGGCAGTGTGGCGCAGCAGATGTGCAGCCAGCTGCGTCCCCGCTCGTCCCGCCAGGCCAGCAGGCCCGGTGTCTCGGCAAGGCCGCGCTCGACGGCGGCCCAGTCGAACGCCTTCACCAGCCCCAGCATCCGGGTCTTGGAGATCGGGCGGCTGGTCACGGGTGCGGGGCCTCGGCGATCGGGCGGATCAGCACAAAGCCGCTGACCGCCGCGGCGAACGCGGCCAGTGCGCAGGCGACCAGGGCGGTGCGGAAGCCGCTGGTCAGGCTGGTCCCCGAGGCCGCCAGCACCGCGCCGAGCAGGGCGGTGGCGATCAGGCCGCCGGTGCGGGCGACGGCGCTGTTGAGGCCGGAGGCCGAGCCAGTGTGGCGGCTGTCAATCGAGGCCAGGACGGCGGTGGTCAGGGGCGCGGCGACGCCGGCCATGCCCGCCGACATGACCAGGATGGCCGGCAGGGCGGTGGTCCAATAGCTGGCGCCCGGGCCGATGCGGGTCGCGGCGAGGAATCCCGCTCCGACGATCAGCGAGCCGCCGATCAGCGGAACGCGCGCGCCGATCCGTCCGGCCAGGGCGCCGAGGGCTGGCGAGGCGACCGCCATCACCAGCGGAAAGGGCAGCAGCGCCGCGCCCGCCGCGGTCGCCGAATAGTGTCCGGCCTCGATCAGCTCGTAGGGGGCCAGCACCAGAAGCGCGCCCAGGGCGCCGTAGACCAGCAGGGTCAGAAGGGTCAGGCCGACGAAGTTGCGCGAGGCGAACAGGGCCAGCGGCATCATGGCCCGGTCGCCGCGCCGGTGCTCCACCAGCACGAAGGCGGCGAGCAGAACGCCGCCGGCGGCCATCATCAGCTCGGCGGTCTGGGTCCATCCCGCCGGCCCGGCGCCGATGGTCAGGCCCCAGGTCAGGCCGCCGAGGCCGAGCGTAGCCAGGACCGCGCCGGGCAGGTCCAGCGGCGCGCGCTGGTTGCTCGGCGTCTCGCCGACATAGCGCAAAGCCATGATCACCGCGCCGGCCGCCACCGGCAGGTTGACCAGGAAGATGGCCCGCCAGCCGACGGTGTCGATCAGCCAGCCGCCGAGCACCGGGCCGACCGCGCCGGCCATGGCGGCCACCGACGCCCAGGTCCCGATCGCCCGGCCGCGCGCCTCGCCCTCGAAGGAATCGCCCAGAATGGCCAGGCTGTTGGGCATGAGCATCGCCGCGCCGACGCCCTGAACCACCCGGGCGGCCAGCAGCACGGCCATGGTCGGCGCCAGGGCGCAGGCGGCCGAGGCGAGCGCGAAGACGACCGTGCCGAGGATCAGCAGCCGCCGGCGCCCGAACCGGTCCCCCGCCGCGCCGCCGAACAGCAAAAGCGCGCTCAGGGGCAGAAGATAGGCGTTGATCACCCAGGGCAGCTCGCCGGCGGCCGGGTGCAGGCTGCGGCCGATCGCCGGCAGGCCGACATTGACCACCGAGCCGTCGATGAAAGCGAGGCTCGAGGCCAGGATGCTGGTGGCCAGCACCAGGCGCGGATGGTCGGACCGTCCCGCCGGGCGGGCGACGATGCTGGCGACGTCGCAGCTGCCGCTAAGGACGCTCACCGGGGCGGCCGGGCGCCGGTCAAGCCGCGCGCCTAGCCCTCGACGTCCGTCTCGGGGCGATCGGCGCCAGACGAAACCTCGTCATGCCAGCGGCCCTGCTTGTCTTCGTACTCGATGCCGGCGGTCTCGCCGGGCTCTTCCTGCTCGGCCGCCGCCTTTCGCGCCGCGGCCTTGGCGGCGTCATGGGTCGGAAAGGTCTCGGAATAGGTTCCGTCGACCTGGTAGGCCCAGCCGCCGTCGTGCTCGACGATCTCGTAGGTCAGCTTCGCCATGGCCGTCTCCGTCCGTGCGGGTTGGGGTTCAGCGGCAGTTAGGCCCGCGCGAGGCCGATCTGGCAACGACTTCGGCGCCGGCTAGTGTTCGTGGCCGTCCTCATGCCCATCCTCATGGGGATCGAGCAGCTTGTGGGCGTGGATGATGAAGTAGCGAACGAGGGCGTTGTCGACGGTGGCCTGGGCGCGGGCCTTCCAGGCCTGGCGGGCCTCGGCGTAGTTCGGATAGGCGCCGACGAACTCGACCTTCTTCAGGTCGCGGAACTCGGTCCCGCCGAGCTCTTTCAATTCGCCGCCGATGACCATGTGCAGCAATTGACGGTCTGGCATGGGCTTGCCTTCCGGGTTGAGCGATCAACGGCCGGCGATCGCGACGCCTTCGACCAGCAGCGACGGCGCGTTGGCCGCGCCGCGGATCTCCAGGTCGGAGCCCACCACGAGACGGCTGTAGAAATCGTTCAGGTTGCCGGCGACGGTGATCTCCGAGACCGGATAGGCGATCTCGCCGCCCTCGAACCAGAAACCGGAAACCCCGACCGACCAGTCGCCGTTGTTGGGATTGAGCGACGGGCCGAACATCGAGGTGACCAGAAGCCCAGTCTTGGCCTGGTGCATCAGGCCGGCCAGGTCGAGTTCGCCAGGCTCGAGCGTCAGATTGGTGGTCGAGACGCCCGGCGGTCCAGCCAGGCCGCGCGAGGCGTGGCCGGTGGTCTCCAGGCCGAGCTGCCGGGCCGAGGCGGAATTGAGCAGCCAGGTGGTCAGCACGCCGTCGTCGATCAGGGCGCGGCGCTGGCCGACGACGCCCTCGTCGTCGAACGGAGCGGAGCCGAGCCGGCGCGGCAGGAACGGATCGTCGATGAGGTTGACGCCGGCCGGAAAGAGCTTCTGGCCCAGCTTGTCCTTCAGGAACGAGACGCCGCGCGCCACCGCCGGGCCGGCGATGCCGTTGATCAGCGGCGACAGCACCGAGACCGCCAGGCGGTTTTCGATGACCACGGTCGCGGTGGTGGAATCGATCTTGCGCGCCCCCAGCCGTTGTACGGCGCGGCGGCCGGCTTCAGCCCCGATGATCTCGGGCGCCGGCAGGTCGTCGCGCCAGCGCAGGCGCCGGCCGTCGCCGCCGTTCTCCATGCCCGAACCCTCGCCGGCGATGGCCGAGGCCGAGAGCGCGAAGGCCGAGGCCTGGTGGCGCCCGGAAAAGCCGTTGCTGGTGACGAAGCGCCAGCGCGAGGTCGACCAGCCGCCCGAGGCGCCATCGGTATTGGTGACACCTTCTACCGCGCGGGTGGCGGCTTCGGCCGCGCGGGCGCGCTCTTCCAGCCATTCGGCGGTGGGTTCGGTAGGGTCGTAGAGAGCGAGATCGGGTCCAGGCCCCTTGGCCAGCCGGTCTTCCGGAGCAAAACCGGCGAACGGGTCGGCGGGCGCCAGCCTGGCCATCGCCACCACCCGCTCGATCAGCTTGGCGCGGGCGTCGGCGGAAAGGTCCGATCCGGACACCGTCGCCTGCTGCTGGCCGACAAAGACCCGCAGGCCCATGTCGCGCGCCTCTTCGCGCTCGACCTCTTCCAAGGCGTCGGCCCTGACCGTGACCGAAAGTGACTGGCGCTCGGCCAGCACGGCCTCGGCGGCGTCGGCGCCGGCGGCCAGCGCCGCCTTGACCACATCGTGCAGAAGGTTCTCATCCATGCGGGGCGTTATGGCGACGGCGGCGGGCCGCCGCAACCGTGACCGGCTCAATTCCACGGCCAGGCGGCGATCAGCGCCGGACCGGACCTCCGTCGCCGGGCAGGCCCAGCCTGGGCCACATCTCGGTGACGGTCTCGACCACGGCCTCGTCCATGGCGATGCGCCGACCCCATTCGCGGTGGGTCTCCGGCGGCCACTTGTCGGTGGCGTCCAGGCCGATCTTCGAACCGAGGCCGGACTC
Organism: Caulobacteraceae bacterium; assembly: GCA_035642335.1. Taxonomy (GTDB): domain Bacteria; phylum Pseudomonadota; class Alphaproteobacteria; order Caulobacterales; family Caulobacteraceae; genus Poindextera. The sequence continues at coordinate 744 of DASQSO010000284.1, read as the reverse complement.
CGGAGAGGCGAAGTCCAGATAGTCGATCGGGGTGTTCTCGATCACGGTGATGTCGCGGGCCGGATCCATGCGGGTGGAGATGGCCCACATGACGTCCTTCCAGTCGCGGGCATCGACGTCATCGTCCACCACGATCACCCACTTGGTGTACATGAACTGGCGCAGGTACGACCAGACGCCCAGCATCACCCGCTTGGCGTGGCCGGGATAGGCCTTGCGTATCGAGACCACGGCGATCCGGTAGCTGCACCCCTCGGGCGGCAGCCAGAAGTCGACGATCTCGGGGAACTGCTGCTGAAAGAGCGGGATGAAGACCTCGTTCAGCGCCTCGCCGAGCACGCTGGGCTCGTCCGGCGGCCGGCCGGTATAGGTGGTCGGATAGATGGGATTGCGCCGCATGGTGACGGCGCTGACCTGGAAGACCGGGAACCGCTCGACCGAATTGTAGTAGCCGGTGTGGTCGCCGTAGGGGCCTTCGTCGGCGTAGGTGTCGAGCAGCACGTGGCCTTCGATGACGATCTCGGCCTCGGCCGGCACAAGCAGCGGCACGGTCTTGGCCTTGACCAGATCCACCTTGGCGCCGCGCAGCAGGCCGGCGAACTGGTATTCCGACAGGGTGTCCGGCACGGGGGTCACCGCCGCCAGTATGGTCCCGGGATCGGCGCCGAGAACGGCGCAGGCGGGCAGGGGCTCCGGCTTGCCCGCCGCCTTCCAGCGCCGGTGATGCTGGGCCCCGCCGCGATG
>DASQSO010000283.1:0-4995 GCA_035642335.1 Caulobacteraceae bacterium | reverse complement strand
CCCGAGCGGGTGCTGTTCGCCGTCGAGGCCGTGGGCCTCGGCCGCGCCGCTATCGCCCGCGCCGCGACCTATGCCAACGAGCGCGTCGTTTTCGGCCGCCCGATCGGCCAGAACCAGGGCGTCCAGCACCCGCTGGCGCGGTCATGGGCCGAGCTGGAGGCCGCCAACCTGATGGCCATGAAGGCCGCGGCCCTCTACGACGCCGGCAAGGACTGCGGCGCCGAGGCCAACGCCGCCAAGTACCTGGGCGCCGAGGCGGGGTTCACGGCCTGCGAGAACGCAGTGCTGGCCCATGGCGGCATGGGCTACGCCAAGGAATTCTATGTCGAACGCTACTTCCGCGAGGCCATGATCGCCCGCATCGCGCCGGTGAGCCGCGAGATGATATTGAACTTCATAGCCGAACGCGTGCTGCACCTGCCGAAGAGCTATTAGTTCGGAGCAACGCGGCGCGCCGTTTTGGGATGGGGTGGACGCGCGGCGATATTTTTTGGTCGCCTCCGGTCAGCCACGGGCGGCCTCAGGCGACGGCGCGCGCCTCGGCCATGGCTGGCGCCTGGCGGGCGGCAGCGGCCAGCACGCGGGCGGCGCTGGAGACGCTGACAGGCTTGCGCAGCACCTGGTCGGCGCCGGCCTTGAGCACCGCGCGGGCCTCCTCGCCGTCGCCCTCGATCACCGCCACGATGGGGGTGCGGCCAACCGGCCCGTCCAGCTCGCGGATGGCGCGGATGGTCTCCGGCCCGCCCAATCCCGGCAGGCGACCGTCGAGCATGATCAGGTCAACCTCGCAGGCCTGCGCCAGCTCACAGGCGCGGGCGCCGTCGCGGGCCTGCAGCACATGGTGGCCAAGCTGTTCCAGCACCGCGCGCAGCATGGCCGCGCCCAGGGCGTTGTCCTCTACCACCAGCACCTTCAGCGCGCGCGGCCTCGGAGCCCCGGCGTCGATCGACCCGCCCTCGACGCGGGCCAGGCGAACCGTCGGGTCATAGGGCAGGTCGAGCCAGAAGCAGCTGCCGACGCCGGGGGCGCTCTCGGCCGAGACCACGCCGCCCATCAAGAGCGCCAGCTGGCTGGCCAGCGACAGGCCGAGGCCCGCGCCGGGCACGCCCGTGCTGGTGCGTTCGATGCGGCTGAAGGCGTCGAAGGCGTGGATGAGTTCGTCGGGCGTCAGGCCCGGGCCGGTGTCGGCCACATCGATCCTTAAGCGGTCGGTGTCCATACGCGCGATTCGCACCTCGATGCGGCCGCGCACGGTATACTTGACCGCGTTGCCGACCAGGCTCGACAAGATCTGCCGCGTCCGAACAGCGTCGCCGACCACACCGCCCGAGGCGCCTTCGGACAGGCCTTCCTCGACATGCACGGACAGTTCGACGCCCTTGGCGGCTGACTGCGGCCGGTACAGCAGCACCACGTCCCGCGCCAGCTTGGCCGGGTCGAACGGGCGGCGAACCAGCGTCAGCTCGCCGGCCTCCGCTAGCTCGGTGTCCAGGGTGGCGTTCAGCACGGCGATCAGGTCTTCGGCCGCGTCCAGAGCGGCGGCGAGCTGATCGCGCGGGGGCTGGCCGCGACCGCCGCCGACCGCCGAAGCCAGCACGTGGGCGACGCCGGTCAGACCGGTCCGGATCTCGTGCGATAGGGTGGCGATCAGGTTCGACTTGGACCTCGTCAACCGTTCGGCCTTGGCGAGGGACTCGGCGCGCTGGTCGATCAGCAACTCGCGCTCGTCCGCCAGGGCGAATAGCCGCCGCAGGAGCCGATTGACGATCAGCGACAGGGCAAAACCCAGCGCCGCCGCCGCCAGGGCGATCCGCGCCATCGAGCGCTCGGACGGATCGAGGAAAAGCAGGATGAGCGGCGCGGCGCAGGCCGCCGGGCCGACGATCAGCAGGGCCGGCAGGCTGGGGGCGGAGAAGAAAACGCAGATCGCCGCGGCGCCCAGCGCCAGGAGCAGCATCGGCTCGCTGACCGCGCCGGCGCCGGCGGCGAGCGCGCTCATCTGGGCGACCGCGCCGGCCCAGAGCAGGCCGCCAAGGATGTGGATGCGGGTGCGCAATCGGACTTCCGCCAGCTGGTCGGGCCGACGTCGGGTCCAGTCCAGCACGCCGTAGAAGGCCGCCCAGTTGATCGCAAAGATCATGAAGCTGCCCAGGATCCACAGCCGATCGGGCGCGAAGGAGGCCGCCCAGGCGAAGATCGGCAGCCCGACCCCGAACAGAATCAACGCATAGCGCAGCAGCGCGGCCTGGGTGTCCAGCGATTGAACCGCCACCGATCCCGACCGCGGGTTCGCGGTGTCCGGGGATGGAAGATGCGGACGCGTCGTGGCCGGTTGGGGACCAATCAAGGTCTGCTCCTAGAGTGGAATCGACCAAGCCTAGGCGACGCACGTTGAGCTGCGGTGAACCAAAGCGGTTAACGAGGAACGACCAACAAGCCTGACCTCTACACCATCACCCCGTTGGAGCCCCTTTAGCGGCGGAATGCGGGGGACCATGAATACTGACCCCAGACGGCGTTCACGGGTGGCCCGATCAAGAGTCGGGTCATGACGGAAAAAGCGATGGCGCCTTAGGCGACCGCCTCGCCGGCATAGCTCGCCAGTTTCACGCCATTGTCGGCCGCGATCATTTCGGCGGCCTTTTCGCCGATCATTATCGAGGCGGCGTTGGTGTTGCCGCTGACGATCTCGGGCATGATGCTGGCGTCGGCGACGCGCAGGCTTTTCACCCCGAAAACCTGGAGTCGCGGATCGACCACGTCGCCGATCCGGCAGGTGCAGGAGAGATGATAGACGGTGGTGGCGTAGTGCAGCGCCATGTTCTCCAGGAGCGCGTCCGAAGGCTCGTCGCCGGGCTGGTAGCCGTGGATCTTGGCCAGGTGTGGCGGTACGTTGAGGGGGCCGGGCTTTTGCGGCCCTGGCCAGTTGGCGACGATGTCGATGGACCGGCGCATCACGGCGACCATGACCTTCAGATCATGGGGATCGGCGAAATAGTTCATGTGGATCGCCGGGGGCACGGCCGGATCGGCGCTTTCGATAATCAGTTCGCCTTCGCTGTGCGGCAGCACCGGATTGGCCAGCATGATGATGCTCTCGCGATCGGCGGCCAGGCTGGCGGCCGGATCGGCGAAATAGCCGGCGGTGTCGATGTTCAGCCGCGTGCCGAACAGGTCCTCGTTGTAACCGCAGGGGATGAAGCCGATCTGGGCGTCGTGGCTGTGCGGGTCGCCGAGTCCGGTCGAATAGAAGGCGATGCCGTCATAGAGCGACGAGGCGACCAGGCTGGAGCCGGTCTCGGCCCATTCGCCGAGGCGGCGCTCAGCCTCGGCTTTCAGGTCAGCCAGTTCCGTGGTCAGGGCCGCGTCATCGGCCGGATCGGCGGGCAGGGGGCCAGCCGGCGCCCTGAGAGCGTCCGGCCCGGCGGAAACCCCGATCTCGGCCATCGAGACCCCGACGCCCGGCGCTGGGAAGAACAGGATGCACTGGATGTGGTCCTTCAGGTGCTTGCCGACGGCGGCCAGATCGTGTCGGCAGGCGACGCCGACGGATTCCAGTTCGCGGCGCGGCCCGATCCCCGACAGCAGCAGAATGTGCGGCGAACCGACCGCACCGGCGCTGAGGATGACTTCGCGGGAGGCGTGAAGCGTGCGGATCGCGCCGTTGGCCGCGCGGTATTCGATGCCCGTCGCGGTCATCGTGTCGCCTTCGCCATCCAGCAGCACCCGCGTGACTTGCGCGCCGGTGACGATGGTCAGGTTGGGCCTCGACTCCGCCTCGCCCTCGAGGAAGGCGTGGTAGGTGCTGGAGCGCTTGCCATTACGGGTATTGGTCTGCACCAGCGAGGCGACGCCGGCGAGGCCGCCACGGTCGCGGCCGTTATAGTCGCCGCGCGGGATGCCGGCCGCGGCGGCGGCCTCGACGAAAGCCCGCGACGCCGGGATCACCGGCGAACGCACGCCGACCCCCATCGGGCCGCTTTCGCCGTGGGCTTCGCGGTCGATGGCGATCTCGTTGCTGGACGCGAAGTCCTCGATCTTGCGGAAATAGGGCAGCACATCGGCATAGTCCCAGCCGGTCGCGCCGCGCCGCGCCCAGCCGTCGAAATCGCCTGGATGACCGCGCACATAGACCATGTAGTTGATGCCCGACGAGCCGCCGAGCATCTTGCCGCGCGGCACCGGCATGCGCCGGCCGTGCAAGCCCCGGCCGGCCTTGCCGGGGTCGGCGGTGAACATCCAGTCGGTCTCGGGATCCAGCTGCAGGCTGGCGCAGGCGGCCGGCATCTGCTCGCGCGGCGGCGGACGGTCGCCGGCCTCGACCAGGACGACGCGGCAGGCGGAGTCTTCGCTCAGCCGCGAGGCGATCACCGCCCCCGCCGAGCCGCCGCCCACGACGATGAAATCAAAGGTCTCCGGCATCGTTTCCCCTTCCAACTCGTCTGCGCGGTTTGGACGAGGCGAGCCTAGCCGGTTGCGCGGGCGGCGTCTCGGGCCACCGCCTATCCGGCGTTCGGGGTGATCAGGTATTTCTCGCCGGTGGCGCGGCGGTTGTAGGCGGCGATGATGTCCGGCTGCAGCGCCTGCGCCAAGGAGATGGTGCGGGTGTAGTGGCTGGCGAAGGTGGTCTTGATCTCCGCCGCCACCCGCTCGCGCAGCTTCTGGCTCTCGGCCGGGCCGATCTTCGTCAGGAAAGGAGTCAGCAGCCAGCCGCCGAGGCCCCAGGCCATGCCGAAGGCGCGGTTGAGTTCGGTCGGGCCGGTGTCCAGGCCGCCATAGATATAGACCTGCTTGAAGACCGTCGATCCGTAGCGGCTGTAGCTGGTGGCGCGCTGGTTGGCGGCGATCTCCATGGCGGTGAGGATCTGGCCGGCCAGCTTGCCGCCTCCGATGGCGTCGAACGCAAGGGTCGCGCCGGTCTCGACCAGGGACTTGGTCAGCTCGGCCGTGAAGCTGGGCGAGGTCGAGTTGCAGACATGGACCGCGCCGATGCCG
>DASQSO010000282.1:0-6862 GCA_035642335.1 Caulobacteraceae bacterium | reverse complement strand
CATGGCCGGCGGGATCGATCCGCGCCGCGAGCCGATCCCGGTGGCGCCGGCGGCCCACTACCACATGGGCGGGGTGATGACCGACGCCGACGGCCGCACCTCGCTGGCGGGCCTGTTCGCGGCCGGCGAATGCGCCTGCACCGGCGTGCACGGGGCCAATCGCCTGGCGTCCAACTCGCTCCTGGAAGCCGCCGTCTTCGGCGCCCGGGCCGGCAAGGCGGCGGCCGAAGCCGTCGATCCAAAGACCGCCGCCCTTCCCACCCTCCCCGCGCCCGACCTGCCGGAGGCGCCCTTGCAGACCCTGCGCGCCGCCATGAGCCGCGAGGCCGGCGTGGTGCGCGACGCCGCCGGCCTTGCCCGCCTGCTCGACCTGATCGACCGGCTCGGCGCCGAACATGGCGAGGCCCTGCCCCTGGTCGCCGCCCGCCTGGTCGCCGCCCCGGCCCGCGCGCGCCGGGAGAGCCGCGGCGGCCATTATCGCGCCGACTATCCGAACCCCGCCCCAGTCGCCGAACGGACGGTGCTGACCCTGGACCAGCTGGCGCGCGACCCGGTCTGCATCGCCGCCGAATGATCGCGCCGCTTCCCGACCTGCTGATCGAGCCGATCGTGCGCGCCGCCCTGGCCGAGGACTTCGGCCGCGCGGGCGACGTGACCTCGACCGCCCTGATCGATCGGGGCCAGCGCCTTACCGCCGTCTTCGCGGCGCGCGCCGAGGGCCGGGTCGCCGGCGTCGACTGCGCCCGGCTGGCGCTCAGCGTGCTCGATCCCACCGCGCGCTTCGAACTGGTCACGCCCGACGGCGAGGACGTCACCGCCAATGACGGGACCATCGCCCGCGTCGAGGGCGACGCCCTGGCCGTCCTCGGCGCCGAGCGGGTGGCGCTGAACCTGATGGGCCGCCTGAGCGGCGTCGCCACCCTGACCCGCGCCTATGTCCGCGCCGCCCAGGGCACGAACGCCCGCATCGTCTGCACCCGCAAGACCACGCCGGGCCTGCGCGCCCTGGAAAAGTACGCCGTGCGCTGCGGCGGCGGCGTCAACCACCGCTATGGTCTCGACGACGCCATCCTGATCAAGGACAACCACATCGCCGCCTGCGGCGGGGTCGCCGCCGCCATGCGGCGCGCCAAGGCCGCCGCCGGCCACCTGATGCAAATCGAGATCGAGGTCGACACCCTGGCCCAGCTGGACCAGGCCCTGTCGCACCGGCCCGACGTGATCATGCTGGACAATTTCGCTCTGGCCGACTTGGCGGAAGCCGTCCGCCGAGTCGCCGGCGCCGTCACCCTGGAGGCCTCCGGCGGGGTGACCCTGCAAACCGTCCGCGCCATCGCCGAAACCGGCGTCGACGCCATCTCCGTCGGCGCCCTCACCCACTCCGCCCCAGCGCTGGATATCGGGCTGGATCTCTAGGCCAAGCGCGGCCCCGCTAAAGCTGGGGCCTAGGTCTTCGAGCTTGGTTCGGGCGCGAATCCGAAAGAATTCAACCACGAAAAACACGAACCCACACGAACGTTCAGCGTCACCACATCGCCAACCCGGCCCCGTTCGTGTTCGTTCGTGTTTTTCGTGGTCAAAAAACGCGGTCCCGCATTCGCGGCGAGTGCAAGCCCGGCTAGAGCCTCGCCGCGGCGCGTTTGGCGTCGGCCAGGCGTTTGGGCAGCAGAGCGCTCATGCCCCGTTGCACCGCGGCCAGCACCTCGGGCGGGGCGGTTTCCGGACGGCCGGCGCTGAACGGCGGCGCGGGGGCGTATTCCAGGGTCAGCTGGATGGCCTGGGCGGCGGCTTCGCCGGCCAGTTCGGCGGCGATCACCAGGGCGAAGTCGATGCCGGCGGTGACGCCGCCGCCGGTGATGATGTTCCCATCGCGCACCACGCGGCCTTCGTCCGGAATGGCCCCGAACAGCTTAAGCATGTCGCGCCAGGCCCAGTGGCAGGCGGCGCGCTTGCCCCGCAGCAGCCCCGCCGCGCCCAGGATCAGCGAACCGGTGCAGACCGAGGTCAGGTAGCGCGCGTCCGCCGCCAGCCGCCGCGCCTGCGTCATGAACGCCGCGTCATTGGCCGCGTCGGTCGCCGCCATGCCGCCGGGAAAGAACAGCAGGTCGCAGCGGTCGATCTCCGCCAGCCGCCGCGTGCCGGCGAAGGTCAGGCCGCCGTCGGACTCGATCGCGCCGCCCGGCTCCGAGGCGACGATGACCTCGACATCGCGCAGACGGCTGAACACCGTGTGCGGCCCGGTGAAGTCCAGCTGGGTCAGGCCCGGATAGAGCGCCTCGACGATGCGGAAGTCGGCCATGGCGCTCTCCGTTTGCAATTTGACGCGGCCAAGGCGCCGCATGAGCCTAAGGCTCGACCGGCCGCAAACCGCCGCCCAGGCCTTTGAATCCTAGCTTTTCCGCATAGCCTCGCGCCTTCTCGGCGCGAGCCGGAGTCAGATGGCTGTGCATATAGCGCGAAATGGCCATGAGCCGAGCCGTCGGCCCGAGTTCGCCGCCGGCGGCGATTTGATCATCCACCCAGGCTTCGGCGTTGCGCGAAAAGTGTGGCCTGGAGCCATCGACATCGGTGAACCCGTATTCGTCCGCCAGGTCGCCGACGAAAAGGGCGAGGCCGGCCTTGCGTCCCACCTTCGGGTCGGCGGCCAAGGCCGCGACGGCGCGGCCGACATAGCGCGGCGTCTCCGAAAAGGCGAAGTCATGGTGCTTTTCGGCCGCGTCGCGCCAGGTCGCCTCGGTGACGCCGAACATCTGCAGGATGGCCTCCGAGCGCAGGAAGCCGGGCGAAAGCGCCAGCGCCGTCACACGCGTCCCGGCCAGGTCCCAGGCCATGGCGTAGGCCAGGCGGATGACCGAGGCCTTGACGTGGTCGTAAAGCAGCTGGCCCCGATAGCCAGGCAGATTGCCGTCGGTGATCTCGACGATCAGTCCGCGCCCGGCCTCGACCATCAGCGGCGCCAGATATCGGGCGGTGATCAGGTGGCTGAGGATGGACCGCTCGACCAGGGTCCGCGCCACGGCCATGTCGAGGCTCCAGAACTTGGCGCCCCAGTCGATCAGCGCGTCGCCGCCCCAGATGTCGTTGACCAGGATGTCCAGCCGCCCCTCGTCGGCGCGGACGCGGGCGGCCAGCGCCTCGACCTCGGTCTCCACCGTGTGGTCGACGCGGACGGCGACGGCCGCGCCGCCGGCCGCCTCGATCAGTTCGGCGGTCTCCTCGATGGTTTCCGGCCGGCCGGGCGTCGCCGGGTTCCCGCGCGTGCTGCGGCCGGTGCACCAGACCTTGGCCCCGGCGGCGGCCAGTTCCAGGGCGATGCCGCGGCCGGCGGCGCGGGTGGCGCCGGCGACCAGGGCGACCTGTCCGGCGAGGGGTTGCGGCATCGGTGTTCCTTCCACGAGAGGCTGCGGGTTAGATAATCGTCATCCCCCGCTGGAGCGCGGCGGAATGCGGGGGACCCATAAACACTGGTCCCAGGCGGTGTTCATGGGTGGCCCGACTAAATCGGGCCATGACGGATTTGATATGTCGGCCGGGCTCACTCTAGTCGTCCAGGTGCAGCCAGGCGGCCAGGGTGGCCAGCTTGTAGTCTTCGCTCCACGGCGGGCCGAGCTTGAGACCCATCTCCCGCAGGCGTGTCTTCACCGCCGGCTCCCCGATCTCCAGCACGTCGGCGACCAGCGCCGGCAGTTCCCGCTCGACGGCGCGGTGAGCGGTCAGCCCGACGCGCTCGCAGGCCGAGGCGACAACGCCGCGATAGAAGTTCCCCTCGGCCGCGTGCATCCGCGCATGCACCTTGAGGATATCCTCCAGCTTTTCCGGCAGTTTCGCGGTCCCCGCCGGAACTACCGCGCCGCGCACGGCGACGCCATCGCGCTTCAGGTCCGTGACCATGGCGCCGATCTCCCGCGCGGCGTTCGCCTCGACGGCGGCGCGCACCGCATCGATCATCGGCTGGGCCCGTGACAGCGCCATGGTCTCGGCGCGGTGAAACACCATCCGCTCCGCGCCGGCGGCGAAGTCGACCCGCCGCCGCTCGACCACCAGCGGCGCCTCGAGCGGTCCGGCCAGGGCGACCACGGCGGTCCAATAGGTGTGCGGCCGAAACCCCAGGACCACGGATGATGGCGCGTTCGGCATGGCAACTTCCCCCAAATCGCCGGACCATACTAACCCGGCTACCTGTCAGGTTCTGTCAGGTTTGACGCCGCGGTCCGGCGATTATGCGCGCGGGCCGACCGCTTTCCATCCCGAACAGCGGCATCGGTGTGTTTTCCTTGACAGTTATATTTCCATATGGCGATATCTTGCCATGGACGTTTTCGAAGCCCTCGCCGAGCCCAATCGCCGCAAGATCCTTGGCCTGCTCCGCCAGTCGGAGCTGCCGGCCGGGGCGCTGGTGGAGGCGGTGGGCTTAAGCCAGCCGGGGGTCTCCAAGCACCTGAAAAGCCTGCGCGAGGCCGGCCTGGTCAGCGTGCGCGCCGACGGCCAGCGGCGGCTCTATCGCATCGAGCCGGACAAGCTGGCCGAGATCGACGCCTGGCTGGCTCCCTATCGCCGCTTCTGGCGCGGCAAGCTCGACGACCTGGAACGACATCTGGAGGAGGAACAATGACCATGACCGACGACGCCGACGGAACCGTCACCCAGGTTGGCGATGGCCTCTACGACCTGCGCTTCGAACGCCGCTACCGGTTCCCGATTCTGAAGGTCTGGGCGGCGATCACCGAGCCCGAGCGGCTGGCCGACTGGCTGGCCCAGGCTACGGTGGACCTGCGGCTCGGTGGCGAGTTCGCCCTGACCTGGCCGACCCTGGACTATCGCATGGGCGGCAGGATCCTCGCCCTGGAGCCGCCCCGGCTGTTCGCCTGGACCTGGCCCGACCCGAAGGACCCGGACGGCCCGGCCTCGGTGGTCCGCTGGGAGCTCACCGAGGCGCCGGACGGTTGCCGGCTGGTGTTGACCAACACCCTGATCCGGTCCGCCGACCTGGTCAGCGTCGCCGGCGGCTGGCACGCCCACCTGCACGACCTCCCCGGCGCCGCCGGGTCCACGCCGACGCCGTGGTCCGCCGAGCGCGAACAGAGGCGGCTGAAGCGGGAGCGTGAGCAGATCGCCCCCCGCTATCGCGCCAAGCCGGCCGGAGAGGCGGCCACGGCCAACGGGTAACTTTCACCGTCACCCCCCGCTGGAGCCGAAGGCGGAATGCGGGGGGCCCATAGACTCGATTTCAAGACGGTGATCATGGGTGGCCCGATCAAGTCGGGCCATGACGGAAAAACGTTAGTCGGAAAGCCCTCTAGTCGATGCTCTCCAGCACCCCTCGCAGCATCCCGAACAGCTCTCCGATCTCGGCCTCGGTGATGATCAGCGGCGGGGCCACGGCCACCGTGTCGGCGGTGGCGCGGATCAGCAGGCCGCGCTCGAAGGCGGTGGTCAGGGCGGCATGGCCGCGCTGGCCGGGCGCGTCGGGGCGGGGCTCAAGGTCGATCGCGCCCATCAGGCCGATATTGCGGATGTCGACGACGTTCTTCACGTCGCGCAGGCCGTGGATGGCGTCGGCCCAGGCGCCCTCCAGGCTCCCGGCCCGGGTCAGCAGCCCCTCCTGGCGATAGAGGTCCAGGGCGGCGAGCGCGGCGGCGCAGGCGACCGGATGGCCGGAATAGGTATAGCCGTGGAACAGCTCGATGGCTTCCGGCGGCCCCCGCATGAAGGCGTCGTGGACGGCGCGCCTGGCGAACACCGCGCCCATGGGCACGGCGCCGTTGGTGATCCCCTTGGCGGTGGTCATCAGGTCCGGCGTCACCCCGAACCGCTCGGCCGCGAAGGCCGCGCCCAGCCGCCCGAAGCCGGTGATCACCTCGTCGAAGATCAGCAGGGCGCCGTGCCGGTCGCAGATCTCGCGCAGGCGCTTGAGGTAACCCTTGGGCGGCGGCAGCACCCCGGCCGATCCGGCCACCGGCTCGACGATCACCGCGGCGATGGTCTCGCCCCCGTGCAGCTGCGCCAGCCGCTCCAGCGCATCGGCCAGGTCGGCGCCATGCTCGGGCTCGCCTTTCGAAAACGCGTTCACCACCGGCAGGTGGGTATGCGGCAGGTGCAGGGCGCCATGCAGGGTCGGGAACATGCGGCGGTTGTTGACCAGACCGCCGACCGAGACGCCGCCGAAGCCGACCCCGTGATAGCCCTTCTCGCGGCCCACCAGCCGCGTCCTCTGCCCCTCGCCACGCAGCCGGTGATAGGCGAGGGCGATCTTCAGGGCGGTGTCCACCGACTCCGAGCCGGAATTGGTGAAGAAGACCCGGTCCAGTCCCGGCGGCGCGATCTCGGCCAGCTGGGTCGCCAGCTGGAAGGCCAGGGGGTGGCCCATCTGGTACGACGGCGCGTAATCCATCTCCAGCAGCTGGCGATGCACCGCCTCGGCGATCTCGGGCCGGCCGTGGCCGAGATTGACGCACCAGAGGCCGGAGGTGGCGTCCAGCACCGCCCGCCCGTCCAGGGCGCGGTAATGCATGCCCTTGGCCGAGGCGAGCAGGCGCGGCGCGGCCTTGAACCGCCGGTTGGCCGTGAACGGCATCCAATAGGCGTCGAGGTCGAGAGCGTTGCGGGCGGCGGAGGTCATCTCGGAGGTGTGCCGGACCCGCGCGCGAGCGGCAAGGCCGCGCTAACCTTCAACCCGTCATCCCCCGCTGGAGCCGCGAAGCGGCGGAATGCGGGGGACCCATGAACACCGACCCCCGGACGGTGATCATGGGTGGCCCGGACAAGAGCCGGGCCATGACGGAAAAATTAGCGAGACGGGAAACTACAGGCGCGGGGTCGTGCCCCTGGCGGCGAGCTTGGCCGGCGCGGCGCGCGCGCCCGG
>DASQSO010000281.1:0-2144 GCA_035642335.1 Caulobacteraceae bacterium | reverse complement strand
GGCTTCACCATCACCACCGAGGCTTGCACCCACTATTACGCCAACGACCGGGCCTATCCCTCGACGCTGAAGGCCGAGGTCGCGGTCGGCCTGGCCAGGGTGGAAGAGCTCACCGGCCGCCGGTTCGGCGATGCGGCCAATCCGCTGCTGGTCTCGGTGCGCTCGGGCGCGCGGGCCTCGATGCCGGGCATGATGGACACTGTTCTGAACCTCGGCCTGAACGACGAGACCGTCGAGGGCCTGGCCAGGCTGTCCGGCGACCGCCGTTTCGCCCTCGATAGCTATCGCCGCTTCATCCAGATGTATTCGAACGTGGTGCTGGGCCTCGATCACCACATGTTCGAGGAGATTCTCGACGACCATAAGGACGGTCTCGGCGTCACCGTCGACACCGCGCTTGGGCCGGACAATTGGGCCAGCGTGATCGAGGAATACAAGGCCGCGGTCGAGCGCGACCTCGGCCGTAGCTTCCCGCAGGACCCGCAGGATCAGCTCTGGGGCGCCATCGGCGCGGTCTTCTCCAGTTGGATGAACGATCGGGCCAAGTTCTATCGGCGCATGCACGACATCCCGGAAAGCTGGGGCACGGCGGTCAACGTCCAGTCGATGGTGTTCGGCAATATGGGCGACACCTCGGCCACGGGCGTTGCCTTTACCCGCAATCCGTCCACCGGCGAGGCCAGGCTCTATGGCGAGTTCCTGGTCAACGCCCAGGGCGAGGACGTGGTCGCCGGCATCCGCACGCCGCAGGCCCTGACCAAGCTTACCCGAGAGGAGATGGGCGAAAAGGCCCTCTCGATGGAGGAGGCGCTGCCGGAGGTTTTCGGCCAGTTCCGGGACGTGGTCGAGCGGCTGGAGCGCCACTATCGCGACATGCAGGACATCGAGTTCACGGTCGAACAGGGCCGGCTCTACATTCTGCAGACCCGCAGCGGCAAACGTACCGCCAAGGCGGCGCTGAAGATCGCCGTCGAGATGGCCGCCGACGGCCTGATCACCGAGGAAGAGGCGGTGATGCGCATCGAGCCGGCTTCGCTCGACCAGTTGCTGCACCCGACGCTGGACCCGCGGGCGGCGCGCGAGATCATCGCCACCGGCCTGCCGGCCTCGCCCGGCGCGGCCACCGGCAAGGTGGTGTTCGATTCGGCAGAGGCGGAACGGCTCGGCCAAGCCGGCGAGGCGGTGATCCTGGTTCGCGACGAGACCAGCCCTGAAGACATCCACGGCATGCACGCGGCCAAGGGCATCGTCACCGCCCGCGGCGGCATGACCAGCCACGCGGCGGTGGTGGCGCGCGGCATGGGCCGGCCCTGCGTCTCCGGCGCCGGCGAGCTGCGGATCAACGCCAAGGCCGGGACCTTCAGCGCCCGCGGCCGCACCGTCCGGGCGGGCGAGGTGATCACCATCGACGGCTCCAAGGGCGAGATCCTCGTGGGCGCGGTCCGGATGGTCGAGCCGGAGCTGACCGGCGACTTCGCCACCCTGATGACCTGGGCCGACAAGGTCAGGCGCCTGAAGGTACGCGCCAACGCCGAGACCCCGCTGGACGCCCGCGCCGCCCGCCAGTTCGGCGCCGAGGGCATCGGCCTGGTCCGCACCGAGCACATGTTCTTCGACGCCGACCGCATCGCATCGGTGCGAGAGATGATCCTGGCCGACGACGAGGCCGGCCGCCGCCCGCCGCTGGCCAAGATGCTGGAAATGCAGCGCTCGGACCTGATCGAGATATTCACCATCATGGAGGGGCTGCCGGTCACTATCCGGCTGCTCGATCCGCCGCTGCACGAGTTCCTGCCGCACAGCCGCGAGGAGGTGGACGCGGTCTCCAAGGCGACGGGGCTGGACGCCGGCAAGCTGCTGCAGCGCGCCAAGGATCTTGAGGAAACCAACCCCATGCTCGGCCACCGCGGCTGCCGCCTCGGCATCTCCTATCCCGAGATCTACGAGATGCAGGTGAGGGCGATCATCGAGGCCGCCTGCGAGATCGCCTGCGCGGGCAAGACCGCGCCCATTCCGGAAATCATGCACCCGCTGGTGGCCAAGGCCGAGGAGATGAACTTCCTGCGGGCGCTGACCGACCGGACGGCCAAGCAGGTGATGGCCGAGCGGCGCCAGACCATTGACTATTCGGTCGGCGCGATGAT
>DASQSO010000280.1:0-6860 GCA_035642335.1 Caulobacteraceae bacterium | reverse complement strand
GGCTCGACGGGGTCTGTGGGGACGTCGACGTTGGATCTGGCGGCGAAGGCGGTTGAGCACGGCTCGGCGGCGGTTGAGGTTGTGGCGCTGACGGCGGGGTCCAATGTGGCATTGCTGTCGGAGCAGGCGCTGAGATGGCGGCCGAAGATGGCGGTGATCGCCGATGAGCGGTTGCTTGGGGAGCTGCGTGAGCGGCTGGCGGGTTCGGGGATCGCCTGCGCGGCGGGTGAGGCGGCGGTGATCGAGGCGGCGGGGATGGGCGCCGAGTGGGTGATGTCGGCGATCATGGGCTCGGCGGGGCTGGCGCCGACGCTGGCGGCGGTGCGCGGCGGTGCGGTGGTTGGGCTGGCCAACAAGGAGAGTCTGGTCTGCGCCGGTCCGGCCTTGCTGGAGGCGGCCAAGGCGGCGGGCGGGGTGATCATCCCGGTGGATTCGGAACACTCGGCGATCTTCCAGGTGCTGGACCCGAGCCTTGTGCACCGGGTTGACAAGCTGATCATCACCGCCTCTGGCGGTCCGTTCCGCGACTGGAGCCGGGCGGCGATGGGCCGGGCGACGCCGGAGCAGGCGGTGGCGCACCCGAACTTCCGGATGGGGGCGAAGATCTCGGTGGATTCGGCCACCATGATGAACAAGGGCCTTGAGATGATCGAGGCGCGGTATCTGTTTGGGGTGAGGCCGGAGCAGATCGAGGTGCTGGTGCATCCCGAGCAGATCATCCACTCGATGGTCACCTACCAGGACGGCTCGACGCTGGCGCAGATGGGGGCGCCGGACATGAAGACGCCGATCGCGATCGCCTATGCCTGGCCGGACCGTCTACCCTGGCCGGCTCCGGCGATGGACCTGGCGGCCTTGGGGGCGCTGACCTTCGCCAGCCCGGACCTTGAGCGGTTCCCGGCGATCCAGATCGCGCGGACGGCGATGACGGCGGGGGGTCTGGCGCCGGCGGCGATGAGCGCGGCCAACGAGGCGGCGGTGGCGGCCTTCCTTGACCGGCGCATCGGCTTTCTGGATATTGCCGCGACCGTGGCCGAGACCCTTGAGCGGATGGATCGCGGCGGGGACTTGCGGTCAGGGGTGAACGAAGACGGCGCCGTGGAGATCGCCATGCACGCCGACCGATCCGCCAGACGCGTCGCCGGCGACGTCCTCCAACACCTCCAACCCTCGCTCTAGACTAAGGGAAGACGAACCTTTCATGGTCGCCCTCGTGCAGTCCGCGTTGAGCTACGTCATCCCGTTCCTGTTCGTGCTCCTTGTGGTGATCACGGTGCACGAGTTCGGGCATTTCCTGATGGCGCGCGCCTTCGGCGTGGCGATCGACCGCTTCTCGATCGGCTTCGGCCGCGCGCTGCTCAGCTGGCGCGACCGCGCCGGCATCGAGTGGCGTATCGGCTGGATTCCGATCGGCGGCTACGTGATGTTCGCCGGCGACGAGAACGCCGCCAGCGTGCCCGACCAGAACGATCTGGAAGACATGCGGCGGCGTATCGTCGCGCATGAGGGTCCGGCGGCGGTACGCAAATACCTGCCGTTCAAGCCGCTCTGGCAGCGCGCCCTGGTTGCGGCGGCCGGTCCGGCGGCGAACTTTCTGCTCTCCATCGCCATCTTCGCCGTGCTGTTCATGGCGTTCGGCCAACTGACCCTGCGCCCGCGCGTCGGCGCGGTGCTGCCGCGATCCGCCGCCGCCGCGGCCGGGTTCCAGGTCGGGGACCTGATCACCCGCGCTGACGGCCGGCCGGTCGACAGCTTCGAACAGCTGCACGAGATCGTGTCGTTGCGCACGGGCGTGCCGATGCATTTCACCGTGCGTCGCGGCGCCGTCGACCTGGTGCTGAACGCCACGCCAAGGCGCTCGGTCGTGGATGACCCGGTGGGCGGTCATGACGACCAGGGCTTGTTGGGCTTGGCGCCGTCGACCGCGCCCAGCGACATCGTGCGGCGAGGCTTCGACCCCATATCCGCGGTCGGCGCGGGCGCGGCGCGAACCTGGGACATTCTGTCGACCACGGTCTACTACCTCGGCCGGATAGCCCAGGGGCGGGAGTCCGGTCAACAGATCACCGGCGTCATCGGCATTGCCCAGGTGTCGCATTTCGCCATGCAGGAAGGCGCTCGCGGCGAGCTGGGTCTTCGCGCCCAGGTTCTGGGCAGCCTAGTGATGCTGTTCAACCTGGTGGCGCTGGTCTCGGTCAGCATCGGCTTTGCCAATCTGCTGCCGATTCCGGTGCTCGATGGCGGGCATCTGCTGTTCTATGCTTATGAGGGAATCGCGCGCCGACCGGTGGCGACGTCGGTGCAGGCGGTGAGCTATCGGGTGGGGCTTGCCTTACTGCTCGGTTTGATGTTGTTCGCCACCACCAACGACCTGCAGCGCATTCATGTA
This sequence comes from Caulobacteraceae bacterium, assembly GCA_035642335.1. Lineage (GTDB taxonomy): Bacteria > Pseudomonadota > Alphaproteobacteria > Caulobacterales > Caulobacteraceae > Poindextera. The sequence continues at coordinate 4,471 of DASQSO010000280.1, read as the reverse complement.
TTCCGTTTCCTCGGCGGCCTGTTCTCGTGAGCGTCCGCCCTTTGCCGATGGCCCAACCGATGGATCGTTCCACCGCTCGCCGCCCACGCGCCTGTGTTCGCGCCGTGTCGGGGCTGGCCATGCTGCTGGCGAGCACCGCGCTCGCCTCGGGCGTGTGGGCGCAGCCCACGCCGCCGCCTCCGGCCAGCCCCAACGTTCAGCCGCCCCCCCCGTCGACTAGCCCGACGCCCGCGGCGCCAGGGCCGGTCGTGCCAGAAAGCGGCGTGGTCCAGCGTATCGTCGTCCAGGGCAATGAGCGGATCGAGACCGAGACTATCCTGGCCTATATGCCCATCCAGGTGGGCGATACGGTCGGCGCCGCGCAGATCGACGCGGCCATCAAGACGCTGTTCAAGACCGATCTGTTCGCCGACGTGCGCGTCGAACTGCGGAACGGCGACCTGATCGTCGCGCTGGTGGAAAACCCGATCATCAATCAGGTGGTGTTCGAGGGCAATTCGAACATCAAGGACGAGAAGCTGCGCGACGAGGTGCAGGTCCGCCCGCGCGGCATCTACACCAAGGCCAAGGTCGAGGCCGACGTGCAGCGCATCGTCGAACTCTATCGCCGCTCCGGCCGCATCTCGGTCTCGGTGACACCGCAGATCGTCGCCTTGCCGCAAAAGCGGGTCGACCTGATCTTCGCGATAGACGAGGGGCCGAAAAGCGGCATCCTGAAGATCGAGTTCCTCGGCGCCAAACACTTCTCCGCCACCGATCTGCGCGGCGTGATCACCACCAAGGAAAGCCGCCTCTTCCGCTTCCTGAGCACCAACGACAACTACGACCCCGACCGGATCGACTACGACCAGGAAGAGCTGCGCAAATTCTACCGCAACCGCGGCTATTACGATTTCCGCATCGTCAACGCGATCGCCGAGCTGGCGCCGGACAAGAACGGCTTCGTGGTCACCTACACGCTGGACGAGGGCGTGCGGTACAACTTCGGCAAGCTGAAGGTCAACACGGCGTTGAAAAAGTTGAACGGCGCGGTCCTGCAACAGCTGCTGCCGATCCGCTCCGGGCAACTCTACGAGGACGAAAAGATCGAGCAGGCGACCGACTCGCTGACATTCGCGGCCGGGGCGGCGGGCTTCGCCTTCGTCGAGGTTGAACCGCACTACACCGCCAACCACGCCACCCACACCGTCGATGTCACCTTCGACGTGAAGGAGGGCCCGAGGGTCTATGTCGAGCGTATCGACGTCGTCGGCAACACCCAGACCTTGGACTACGTCATCCGCCGCGAACTGCTGCTGTCCGAAGGCGACGCCTATAATCGCGTGCTGGTCGACCGCTCTAAGAACGACGTGAAGGCGCTCGGCTTCTTCAAAGACGTCGACATCACCCAGACGCCGGGCAGCGCGCCCGACCGGACGGTGCTGCAGGTGAAGGTGACCGAACAACCGACCGGGGAGCTTTCCTTCAGCGCCGGCTACAGCTCGGTCGACAAGCTGGTGACCGACATCGGCGTCTCGGAGCGGAATTTCCGTGGCCGCGGCGAGGACGTCCGCGCCGAACTGTCGGTGGGTTCGATCCGGCAACAGCTCAGTCTGTCGTTTACCCAACCGCGATTCCTCGACCGCAATGCGACCGCCGGCTGGGATCTCTACGCCTATCGCTACGACTTCACCCAGTACGCCGGCTACACCAGCGAATCGATCGGCGGCGACGTTCACGTCGGCTTCCCGCTCAGTCCCTATCTGAGCCTGCAGCTGCGTTACTCCCTGCACGCCGACAACGTGCAGGTCGGTGCGTCGCAGTGCGGTGCGACGCCGACCCTTTCCCCCAGCATCTGCGACGAGCGGGGTGTGACGCTGACCTCGGCCCCCGGCTATACGCTGCGCTGGGATAAGCGGAACGATCCGATCAATCCGACGCGCGGTTTCTACCTGTCGTTGACCCAGGACTTCGCCGGCCTCGGCGGCGACCTCCGCTACGTCAAGACCGTCGGCGAGGGCGGCTGGTACCACGGGTTCAATTCCGACTTCATTCTCAGCGTCACCAGCCAGGCCGGCTACGTCGGCGGCTACGGCGGCGATGACGTGCGCATCAACGACCGTTTTTTCGCCGGCGGCGGCAACGGCGGCGGCGCGATCTTCCGCGGCTTCCAGATAGCCGGCATCGGCCCGCGCGACACCACCCCCGGGCTCGGCCAGGAAGCGCTCGGCGGCAACCTCTACGCCATCGGTACGGTCGAGGAGACCTTCCCGGACGGCCTTCCCGAACAGTACGGCATCCACACCGCCGCCTTCGCCCAGATCGGCACGCTCGGCATACTCGACAATGCCGACAAGCGCATCTCTGGCAGCCTCCAAGAAAACCCGCTCGTGAGGGACAATCTCGGTCTGCGCTTGTCCGCCGGCATCAGCGTCTTCTGGAAGTCGCCGCTCGGGCCGATCCGTGTCGATCTTGCCGCGCCTATCGTGAAGGAACGTTTCGACAAGACTCAGGTCTTCAACTTCTCCACCTCAACCAGGTTCTAATGACCATGATGACGAAAAATACCGGCGCCGCGTTCGCAAGCGTCCTCGCACTCGCGGCCTTCGCGCCCATGCTGGCCCAGGCCCAAGCCCAGGGGACAACCCCATCGGCGGCCCCGCCGACCGGCCCGGCCATCCCCGGCATGTGCGTCCTGTCGCAGGAGGCGATCGTTTTCAGCTCGACCGTCGGCAAGTATGTCACCTCGCGGCTGCAACAGCTGAACCAGGCGGCTTCGGCCGAGGTTTCGGCTGACGCGACCAGCCTGCAGAATGACGAGAAGGCGTTCGACGCCTCGCGCGCCGGCCTCTCGCCCGAGCAGCTGCAGCAACGCGGCGCGGCCCTGCAAGGCCGCGAGAACGATCTCAGCCGCACGGTCCAGATTCGCCGTGAAGAGATGACTCAGACGCAGCAGAATGCCGACAAGCGCATCCTGGCCGAGGCCTCGCCGATCTTCGAGGCGGCGGTCCACGCGCATAATTGCTCGATCGTGGTGTCGGGCACCGGCGTGCTGGTGGCGGAAACCTCGATGGACCTTACGCCGACGGTCATCGCTGGCCTGAACGCCAAGATCACCCAGTTCGCTTTCGATCGCGTGCACCTGGATCAGACGGCCGCCGCTCCGTCTGGCCAGTAGGCCTCGCGGCGAAAGGCGTCATGCCGGATTCGCGCTTCTTCGAAGACCTGGGCCCGGTCGGAGTCGATGAACTCGTCGAGATCACCGGGGCGACGCTGGCTTCGGGGCCGGCGCGCGACAGATCGTCGTTCAGTTCGGTCGCGCCGCTGGCGGAAGCGGACGCCGATGCGGTCGGCTTCTTTTCCGACGCGCGCCATCTGGACGCGCTGAAGACCACCAGGGCCGGCGCCTGTTTCATCGCGCCCGCCCAGGCCGCATTGGCGCCGGCCGGCTGCACCGTGCTGCTGACGTCCGAGCCGAAGATCGCTTACGCCAAGGCGGCGCTGCGGCTGTATCGGCCGCGGCTGGCGGAGGCCGGCGACCAGCGGGTGCATCCGACGGCCGCGCTCGAGGACGGCGTGGTTCTGGAGCCCGGCGCGGTGGTAGGGGCTGGCGCCAGCATCGGCGCGCGGACCCACGTCGGCGCCAATGCGGTGATCGGACCGGGTGTGGCGATCGGGCGCGACTGCGTGATCGGCTCGAACGTCACCATCGGTTTTGCGTTGATCGGCGACCGGGTGCGTATCCTGGCCGGCGCGGTGATCGGCGAGGCGGGGTTCGGCGTCGGCGCCTCGCGCGGCGCGGCGATCGACCTGCCGCAGCTCGGCCGCGTCATCCTGCAAGACGGCGTGACCGTCGGCGCCAATAGCTGTATCGATCGCGGAGCCTGGGAGGATACCGTCGTCGGCGAGAACACCAAGATCGATAATCTGGTCCAGATTGGCCACAATGTTCAGCTGGGCCGAAGCTGCGTCCTATGCGGCAGCGTCGGCCTGTCGGGCTCGACCATCGTCGGCGACGGTGTGATGTTCGGGGCTAAGGCCGGCATCGCCGACCATGTCACCATCGGCGCCGGCGCCCAGGTCATGGCGGCCGCCGGCGTGATGAGCGACATTCCCGCCGGCGAGACCTGGGGCGGCGCGCCCGCCGTCCGGGCGCGGCAGTTCTGGCGTCAGGTGGCCTGGGTCAGCCGCATGACCAATGCACGAAGCCGGAGGGCCGAGGGTTGAGCGAGGCGGTTCTGGAGGCTTCGGCCAAGGTCGATATCGACATCGACGAAATCCTGCGGCTGATTCCGCATCGGCCGCCCTTCCTGATGATCGACCGGGCGGAGAATTTTCAGTCCTACAAGACGCTCACCGGCATCAAGTGCGTTGGCAACAACGAGCCCTATTTCGCCGGCCACTTTCCCGGCTATCCGGTGATGCCGGGGGTGATGATCATCGAGGCCGTCGCCCAGACTGGCGGGGTATTGATGTCGAAGTCGATGAACCT
>DASQSO010000279.1:0-2153 GCA_035642335.1 Caulobacteraceae bacterium | reverse complement strand
GTGGATGCGGTCGACGACATGAATCCCAGCGCCGCCAACGCCTTGCTGAAGACATTGGAGGAGCCGCCAGACCGGGGCGTCCTGTTCCTGATCAGCCACGCGCCGGGCGGCCTGCTGCCCACCATCCGCTCCCGTTGCCGCAGCCTGCGGTTCGCGCCGTGGCCGGAGGTCGAGGTCGCCGCCTTCGTCGCGCGCCACGCCGAGGTCTCGGCCGAGGCGGCGCTCAGCCTGGCGCGAATGAGCCGGGGCTCGCCCGGTCGGGCGCTGGAGCTGGCGGCCAGCGGCGCCATCGCCATCGACCAGGCCGCGCGCGAACTGGTGCGGCGCCTGCCCGAGACCGACGTCCCGGCGCTGCAGGCCCTGGCCGACGGGTTCCGCGGCGGGGAGGGGATGGCGCGGTTCGCACTGCTATTCGACCGGCTGGCCGACCACGTGCGCCTGCGCGCCGAACTGGCGGCGGAGGAGGGCAGCCGCGACAGCGGCCGCTGGGCCGAAATCTGGTCGACACTGGCCGCCCTGCCGCGCGAGGTCGAGGGCCTCAACCTCGACCGCGCCGACGCCTTCTGGACCGCGCTCGGCGACCTGCGCGCCGCGGCCAGGACCTGACCGCCGACGATGCTGATCGACAGCCACGTCAACCTGACCGCGCCGCAGTTCGCCGCCGATCGCGAGGCGGTCATCGCCCGCGCGCGCGAGGCTGGGATCGGCCTGATGCTGACCATATGCGAGCGGCTTTCAGCCTTCGACGAGGTGCGCGAAATCGCCGAGACGCATGAGGATATCTGGTGCAGCGTCGGCACCCATCCCCATGAATCAAAAGAGAATCTTTCGCTGTGCGTCGACGATCTCACCGACCGAGTAAAGGGTCGCGTCGTCGCAATCGGCGAGACCGGACTGGACTTCTTCTACGACCACAGCCCGCGCGATGTGCAAAAGGCGATTTTCCGCGTCCATATCGAGGCCGCGCGCCGGACCGGCCTGCCGCTGATCGTGCATTCCCGCGACGCCGATGCGGAAATGGCTGAAATCCTCGAGGAGGAATACGCCAAGGGGCCGTTCAAGATCCTGCTGCACTGCTATACCAGCGGCCCCGACCTGGTCCGGCGGGCGGCGGCGCTGGGCGCCTGGTTCTCGGTCTCCGGCATCGTCACCTTCAAGGCGGCCGAGGCGGTGAGGGCGGTGATCAGGGACATGCCGCGGGATCGCATCATCGTCGAAACCGACTGTCCCTATCTCGCGCCGGTTCCCATGCGCGGGCGGCGCAACGAGCCGGCCTTTCTGCCGCATGTCCTGGCCAAGCTGGCCGAGGTGAGGGACTGGGGGCTGGACGACGCCGAGGCGAGAACCGAGACCGCCTTCTTTAAACTGTTCGACCGGATACCGCGCCCCATGATACCCCGTCCATGACCGCCCAGCTGGAGTTCACCGTCCTGGGCTGCGGCTCCTCCGCCGGCGTGCCGCGGGCGGACGGGAACTGGGGCGTCTGCGACCCGACAGACCCGCGCAACCAACGCTCGCGCTGCTCCTTGCTGGTGCGCCGCACCTCGCCCGAAGGCGCCGAGCAGGCGACCACGGTGCTGGTCGACACTTCGCCGGATCTGCGGCTGCAGGCCGCCGCCGCCGGGGTCAAGCGGCTGGACGCGGTGCTCTACACCCACGACCACGCCGACCAGGCGCACGGCATCGACGACGTGCGCGCCTTCGCCCTGCGCAACCGCCGCCGCACGCCCTGCCACATGGACGCCGCCACCCACGCGACCCTGACGCGGCGGTTCGGCTACATTTTTCGGGGCGAGGGCGGCTACCCGGCGATCTGCGACGACCATCTGATCCCGGCGCACGGCACGCATTGGGCGATCGAGGGACCGTCGGGGGCCGTCCCGATCGTCACCTTCGACCAGGACCACGGCGGGGTGCGCTCGGTCGGCTACCGCTTCGGCGATGTGGCCTATTGCAGCGACGTGGTTGGTCTGCCGCCCGAAGCCATGCGGGCCCTGGCCGGGCTGAAGGTCTGGATCGTCGATGCGCTGCGCTACACGCCGCACCCGACCCACGCCCACCTGGCCAGGACGCTGGAATGGATCGCCGAGCTCAAGCCCGAGCGCGCCATCTTGACGAACATGCATATCGATATGGATTTCAAGACTTTGCAG
>DASQSO010000278.1:0-4350 GCA_035642335.1 Caulobacteraceae bacterium | reverse complement strand
GTGATCCAGGTCCTCGTAGGAGCGGCGGATATGGTCAAGCCAGTCATCCAGCGGCTCCGCGGAGAGCACCCGCTCATGCAGGCGATCGTCCAGAATGACGGGCAGGCCGGCGCGGTCGGCGAAGGGCTGGACCGTGGCTCGGGCGCGCAAATAGGGGCTGGAATAGATCACGTCGGGATTCAGCGCCCGCAGACGGCAGATCAAGAGCTCGGCGTCGCGTTTCCCCGTTTCGCTCAATGGCGCATCAGGCCCCTGCCCAGCGGACTCGCAGTGGCGGATCAGGACTAGGCTCGCCATGCCGGTCAGATATGCAGAACGCGTCCGAAGGCGTCGAGGGCGGCTTCGTGCATGGCTTCGCTCATGGTCGGATGTGGAAAGACCGTAGCGATGAGCTCCGCCTCGGTCGCTTCCAGCGTCATGGCCAACGCGAACCCTTGAATCATTTCCGTAACTTCCGCGCCGATCATGTGAGCGCCTATAAGGGCCCCGGTGCTGGCGTCGAACACGGTCTTGACGAAGCCCTCGGTCTGGCCGGCGGCGATGGCCTTGCCGTTGGCGCGGAAGGGGAAACGGCCGACCTTGACCTCGCGCCCGTCCGCCTTGGCCGCGGCCTCGGTCAAGCCGATGGAGGCGATCTGCGGCTCGGAATAGGTGCAGCCGGGGATGGCCGCGGTCAGGTTGTCGGGCTTCAGGCCGGCGATGTGCTCGACGCAGTGGACGCCCTCGTGGCTGGCCTTGTGCGCCAGCCAGGGCGGCCCGACGACGTCGCCAATGGCGTAGAGGCCGGTCACATTGGTCGCGCAGTCCGCGTCGATGACCACGTGGCCGCGATCGACCTTCACCCCAAGCGCCTCCAGGCCCAGGTCCTCGACGTTGCCGGCGATGCCGACCGCGACGATGGCGCGATCCGCTTCCAGCGTTTCGACCTTGCCGCCAATTTCAAACGTGATGGCGACGCCGGTCTTGATCTTGCTCAGTTTCGAGACCTTGGCGCCCACATGGAACTTCAAGCCGCGTTTCTCGAACGCCTTGCGGGCCGCGGTCGACACCTCCTCGTCCTCGGCCGGAACAATGCGGTCGAGCGCCTCGATCACTGTAACATCGGCGCCCAAGGCTCTGTAGAAGCTCGCGAATTCAATACCGATGGCCCCCGAGCCGATCACGATCAGCGACCCGGGCGCGTCCTTCGGAACCATGGCCTCGCGATAGGTCCAGACCCGGTCGCCGTCCGGCTCCAGACCGATATCCGGAAAGGTCCGCGCCCGCGCGCCGGTGGCCAGGACGACGGACTTGGGCGTCAGGGTCCGCGATCCGCCGGCCTTCAGCGCGACGACAACCTTGGGCGCGCCGTCGCCCTTTTGGAGTCTGGCCGCGCCCTCGACCACCTCGATCTTGTTCTTTTTCATCAGGAAGGCGACGCCGCCGGAAAGCTGTTTGGCCACCGCCCGCGAGCGCGCGATCACCTTGGTGAAGTCGTAGGACCGTCCCTCGGCCGCAAGCCCATAGTCGCCCAGATGGCCCAAGGTCTCGTAAAGTTCGCCGGATTTCAGCAGCGCCTTGGTCGGGATGCAGCCCCAGTTCAGGCAGATGCCGCCAAGAGCTTCGCGTTCGACGATGGCGGTCTTCAGGCCCAGCTGGCTGGCGCGGATCGCCGCCACATAGCCGCCCGGGCCTGAGCCGATGACCACGAGGTCGGGGCCGTCAGCCATCAGAGCAGGGCCTCGACGGCGGACTCCAACGCTTCCGGCTTGGTGGCCGGGGCGAACCGCTCGACCACGGCGCCGTCACGGTCGATCAGGAACTTGGTGAAGTTCCACTTGATCCCTTCGGTGCCCAGCAGACCCTTCTTCCGCTTCTTCAGGAAGGCGTAGAGCGGGTGCGCGGCCGGCCCGTTGACGTCGATCTTGCCGAACATCGGAAAGCTGACGTCGTAGGTCAGCGAGCAGAAGCTGGCGATCTCGGCCGCATCGCCCTGCTCCTGGGCGCCGAACTGGTTGCACGGGAAGCCCAGCACGGCGAAGCCCCGATCCTTGTGCTTGCGATAGAGCGCCTCCAGCCCCTCGTACTGGGGCGTGAAGCCGCATTTGCTGGCGGTGTTGACGATCAGCAGCACCTGGCCGCGATGGTCGGCCAGAGCCGCCGGCTTGCCGTCCAGGGTCTCGGCCTCGAAGTCGTAGATTCCCATGGCTTGGTCCCTTTCTTACGCCCGCTCAGACCAACATGGTCAGCGGGTCTTCGATCATCGACTTGAAGGCTGACAGGAAGCGAGCGCCGATGGCGCCGTCCACCACCCGGTGGTCGCAGGTCAGAGTCACCGTCATCACCGTGGCGATGGCGAGCTGGCCGGCGCGCACGATCGGCCGTTTTTCGCCGACCCCGACGCTCATGATCGCGCCTTGCGGCTCGTTGATGATCGAGGCGAAGGACTTGACGCCGAACATGCCGAGGTTGGAGACCGAGAAGGTGCCGCCCTGGAACTCTTCCGGCTTCAGCTTGCGCGTCCGCGCCCGCTCGGCCAGGTCCTTGGTCTGCCGGGCGATCTCGGCCAGGCCCTTGGTCTCGGCGGCCCGGATGATCGGGGTGATCAGCCCGCCGTCGATGGCCACGGCCATGGCCACGTCGGCGTGACGGTGCCTGGCGATGCCTTCCGGCGTGTAGGAGGCGTTGGCGTCCGGCACGCGCTTCAGCGCCAGGGCCGAGGCCTTGATAACGAAATCGTTGACACTGACCCGCACGCCTTCGTCCTTCAGCAGGCCGTTGACCTTGGTGCGCGCCTCCAGTAGCGCGTCGATCTCCAGGTCGATGGTCAGCGGGAAGTGCGGCACGTCCCGGAAACTGTCGCTCATCCGCCGCGCGATGGTCTTCTTCATCCCGTCCAGCGGGACGAGGTCGTAGGAGCCGGGCGCAATCCCCATCTGCTCGAGCGACAGGACCTGGCGCGGGGCGGAGGCGGGTTGGGGAGCGGCTTTGGCCGTGGCCGCGGCCCGCGGCTGACCCTTCAGCCCTTCGAGATCGCGCTTGATGATCCGGCCATGGGGACCGGAGCCCTGGACGGATGCGAGGTCTACGCCGGCCTGTTGAGCTAGCCTACGAGCCAACGGCGAGGCAAATACACGCGTCCCTTCTCCACTTGCGGGCTTGGCCAGCCTTGGCGCTTCCCCTCCCCCTCGCGGGGAGGGGCCGGGGGTGGAGGTGTCGCGCCGCGCTTTTGATTCGGCACCGGCGCCCCCATCCCCAACCCCTTCCCCGCGAGGGGGAAGGGGCTTTGGTCGATCGGCTTGCCCGCCCGTAGCAGCTGTCTCCCCCTCTCCCTTCAGCCGGGCGATCGGGGCGTTGACCTTGACGTTTTCCGTCCCTTCCGGAACCAGGATCGCCTCGACCACGCCCTCGTCGACCGCCTCGACCTCCATGGTCGCCTTGTCGGTCTCGATCTCGGCGATGACGTCGCCGGAGCGTACGATATCGCCCTTCTTCACCAGCCACTTGGCCAGCGTGCCTTCTTCCATGGTCGGCGACAGCGCCGGCATCAGGATGTCGGTCATCCTGCTTCGCTCCTTGCGGAGCTTCGCAGGACGTGTCGCCCGAAGTCCGTGGTGCGCGGGAGGACCTGTCCTCCGAAGCGTGTAGCGCGAAGGAGGATCACTGATGCGCCTCCTGGCTGAGGTGGGCCAGGGCGGCGGCGTTGGCTTCCCAGTTGCGGCCGTCGAAGGGATGGATGCGGATGTCCAGCGCATCGGCGTCATCCAGGCAGCGGGCGTTGACCGACCAGCCGTCGGGGTTGGAGCGGGGGCGATAGAAGCTCTTCACGCCGCAGACCAGGCAGAACAGATGGTCGGCCACGCCGGTGTTGAACCGGTAGCTGGTCAGCGCCGCCTGGCCTTCCTTGAGCCGGAACCGGCTCGGAGGCACGATGATGTGGATGAAGCCGGTGCGTTCGCAAATGGAGCAGTTGCAGCTTTGCGCCTCGATCACGTCCGGCAGGGCGGCCTCGAAGCGCACCGCGCCGCAGTGGCAGCCGCCGCCGCGCCAGGTGAAGCCGCTCATCGGTAGCACACGGCCTTGGCCGCCTTGACGATGCGATCCACCGACGGCAGCGACAGCGCCTCCAGGTTGGCGGCATAGGGCAGCGGCACATCTTCCTGATGCACCCGCGCCGGCGGGGCGTCGAGATAGTCGAACGCATGCTCGATCACCCGCGCGATCACCTCGGCGCCGACCCCCATGGGGCCCCAGCCCTCCTCGCAGGCGACCAGGCGGTTGGTCTTCCTGACGCTTTCCACTACGGTCGCATGGTCCAGCGGACGCAGGGTGCGCAGGTCAATCACCTCCGCCTCGATCCCCTCCCCGGCC
>DASQSO010000277.1:0-2819 GCA_035642335.1 Caulobacteraceae bacterium | reverse complement strand
GCCGGGGTGGTGCTGACCAAGCTCGACGTGCTGGACGGCATCGAGACCCTGAAGATCTGCACCGGCTACCGGCTGGGCGAGGTGGTGCTGGACTATCTGCCGGCCGGCCTGCGCGACCAGGCCGCGGTGGTCCCGATCTATGAGGAGATCGCCGGCTGGAGCGAGAGCACCAAGGGCGCCCGCTCCTGGCGCGACCTGCCGGCCAATGCGGTCATCTATGTGCGGCGCATCGAGGAGCTGATCGGCGTCCCGGCCGTGCAGGTGACCACCGGCCCCGACCGCGACGACACCATCGTCATGCGCGACCCCTTCCAGGGCTGAGCCCCGGCGAGGACGCCCAAAGCGGACAAGCTCTAGGCCGCGTTCAGGTTCCGCTCGTCGGCGGCGGCGCGCATGGCCTTCTGCAGCTTTTCGAAACCGCGCACCTCGATCTGGCGGACGCGTTCGCGGCTGACGCCGTATTGCGAGGCCAGTTCCTCCAGCGTGGTCGGGTTGTCCTTCAGGCGCCGCTCGGTGAGGATGTGGCGTTCGCGGTCGGTCAGCTCGGTCATCGCTTCCTCGAGCAGCGACATGCGGATGGTGCGCTCCTCGTCATCGGCGACCTGGGTCTCCTGGCTGACGGCATTGTCGTCGGCCAGCCAGTCCTGCCACTCGCTTTCGCCGTCCGAGCGCAGCGGCGCGTTCAGCGAGGCGTCGGGGCCGGACAGGCGCCGGTTCATCGAAATGACTTCGGAGTCGAGCACGCCGAGCTTGGTGGCGATCTGGTGCACCTGATCGGGGTGAAGGTCGCCTTCCTCCAGGGCGCTGATCTCGCTCTTGGCCTTGCGCAGATTGAAGAACAGCTTCTTCTGCGCCGCCGTCGTGCCCATCTTCACCAGCGACCAGGAGCGCAGGATGTATTCCTGGATCGAGGCCCTGATCCACCACATGGCATAGGTGGCCAGCCGGAAACCCTTATCGGGCTCGAACTTCTTCACCGCCTGCATCAGGCCGACGTTGCCCTCGGAGATCACCTCGCCGATCGGTAGGCCGTAGCCGCGGTAGCCCATGGCGATCTTGGCCACCAGGCGCAGGTGCGAGGTGACCAGCCGGTGGGCGGCTTCCGGATCCTCGTGCTCCTTCCAGCGCTTGGCCAGCATGAACTCCTCATCGCGGGTCAGCATCGGGAACTTGCGAATCTCGGTGAGGTAGCGCGACAGGCCGCCCTCGGGCGTCATCACGGCTAATGAGTGGCTCGCGGCCATCGGCAAATCCCCTCTGACGGTACGGTCGGCGCCCATACGCGCGCCATGCTTCCCCAGACAACCACGCTAGATAGGAGCGGGTTGCGCCCTTGGTAAGACTAAACAGTGCTCAAATTGCGCCGGCCAGCAAAAAATCGGCTCAGATTTCCTGCAAGCCCGCTTCCAATTCCAGCATATCTCGCGGCGGCCGGGTCGCAAAGCGCAGGGCCTCGCCGGTGATCGGATGGGCAAAGCCGAGCACGGCGGCGTGCAGAGCCTGGCGGGTCAGGCCGGCCTGCTCGATGGCGGCGCGGACCGGCGCGGCCGGCGCCGCCGAGCCATAGACCTGGTCGCCGAGCACCGGCGCGCCGAGGCAGGCGAGATGGACGCGGATCTGATGGGTGCGGCCGGTCTCCAGCGTGCAGGCGACGCGCGCCGCGTAAGCGCGCTCGCCGGCGCCGAACAGCGCCTCGACCGCATAGTGGGTGACGGCTTCGCGGCCGCCGGCGCGCAGCACCGCCATCTTCTTGCGATCGCGCGGCGAGCGGCCGATGCGCGTGGTCAGGGTCCCGGTCCGCCGCGGCGGCGCGCCCCGGGTCAGGGCGATGTAGGCGCGGTCGATGTCGTGGGCGGCGAACAGGGCCGAGAGACCGCGATGGGCGGCGTCGGTCTTGGCCGCGACCATGACGCCGGAGGTGTCCTTGTCCAGCCGATGGACGATGCCTGGCCGCGCCACTCCGCCGATGCCGGAAAGGCTCGCGCCGCAATGGTGCAGCAGGGCGTTGACCAATGTGCCATCGGGCGTTCCGGGCGCCGGATGGGCGGTCATGCCGGCGGGCTTGTCGATGACGATGAGGTGCGCGTCTTCGTAGAGTACGGTCAGCGGCAGGGCCTGGGCCGCCGGCGTGGCGGGGGTCGGCGGCGGCACGATCAGCAGGTAGTCGCCGGGCTCGGCTTTCGACGAGGCGTCGTCGACCACCACCCCGCCGCGGCTGAGCGCGCCTTGCGCCATCAGGGCCTGGAGGCGGGCGCGCGACAGGTCGGGCCGCGCCATGGCCAGCGCCTTGTCGAGCCGGCCGCCGGGGGCCTCGGCGTCAAGGGTGATCAGCAGCGCGGCGTCGCCAAGGACCTCCTCGTCTTCGGGGTCGTCGGCTTCGTTCAAGGCCGCTCGGCCAGCTTGCCGTTCTCGAACACCCGATAGAAGCATGAGCGGCGGCCGGTGTGGCAGGCGCCGCCGTCGCCCTCGGGCATGACCTTCATCAGGATGGCGTCCTGGTCGCAGTCGACGCGCAGCTCGGTGATCACCTGGATCTGGCCGCTGGCCTCGCCCTTGCGCCAGATCTCCTGGCGCGAGCGGCTGAAATAGTGGGCCTCGCCGACCGCCAGGGTCAGTTCGAGGGCGTCGGCGTTCATCCAGCCGAGCATCATGACCTCGCCGGTCTCGGCGTGCTGGGCGATGGCCGCGATCAGGCCGTTGGCGTCGAAGTTCGGCGTCAGCGTCTTGCCGGTTTCGAGCGCTTCCTTATTGCCGGGCCGGGCGAACATGGGATGGTGACTCCTAGTTTCCGCGCAATGAAACGCGCGCTGCCGATCTTA
>DASQSO010000276.1:0-3080 GCA_035642335.1 Caulobacteraceae bacterium | reverse complement strand
TTCCTCGAAACAGACACTCTTTTCGGCGCCGCAGTATCGCGGATGCGAAGAGCGAGCGCCAGCCGTCTCCTTCCCCGGGCGAATTCGTCGCGAACTTCGGACTCGAGACACTAGGCAGGTGACGCCCCCGCTCTATTGGGGCATTGGTAACGGAGTTTGGAAACGCGAGCGCGGCCCGGACACGGTTCGCCGTCGGCCGCCGCCAGGAGGCCCATCATGAGCAAGGTTGTCATCGTCTCCGCCGCCCGCACCCCGGTGGGCGCCTTCAACGGCGCGCTCGCCAGCCTGCCGGCCCACGCCCTCGGCGCCATCGCCATCAGAGCCGCGCTTGAGCGCGGCGGCGTCTCGGCCGCCGAGGTCGACGAGGTGGTGCTGGGCCATGTGCTGCAGGCGGCCGAGGGGCAGGGCCCGGCGCGGCAGGCGGCCATGGGCGCCGGTGTTCCGGTGGAGAGCCCCGCCTGGAGCCTGAACCAGCTCTGCGGCTCGGGCCTGCGCGCGGTGGCCCTCGGCGCCCAGCAAATCCTCGAGGGCGACGCCGGCATTGTCATCGCCGGCGGCCAGGAGAGCATGAGCCAGGCGCCCCACGCCGCCAACCTGCGCAACGGTCAGAAGATGGGCGACCTCGCCTTCGTCGACACCATGATCAAGGACGGGCTGTGGGACGCCTTCCACGGTTATCACATGGGCCAGACCGCCGAGAACATCGCCGCCCGCTGGCAGATCACCCGCGAGGACCAGGACCTCTTCGCCGTCGCCTCGCAGAACAAGGCCGAGGCGGCGCAGACTTCCGGCCGCTTCGACGCCGAGATCGCGCCGGTGACCATCAAGGGCCGCAAGGGCGACACCATCGTCGCCAAGGACGAATACATCCGCCTTGGCGCGACGCTGGACAGCGTCTCGGGCCTGAGGCCCGCCTTCACCAAGGACGGCACGGTCACGGCGGCCAACGCCTCGGGCATCAATGACGGCGCCGCGGCGCTGCTGTTGATGAGCGAGGACGAGGCCAAACGGCGGGGGCTGAAGCCCCTCGCCCGCATCGCCTCCTGGGCTCACGCCGGGGTCGAGCCGGAGATCATGGGCACCGGACCGATCCCCGCCAGCCGCAAGGCGCTGGAAAAGGCCGGCTGGAAGATCGCCGACCTCGACCTGATCGAATCCAACGAGGCCTTCGCCGCCCAATCGCTGTGCGTGGTTCGCGAGCTGGGCCTCGAGCCGGACAGGGTTAACGTCAACGGCGGCGCCATCGCCATCGGCCACCCGATCGGCGCCTCGGGAGCGCGCATCCTGACCACTCTGCTCTACGAAATGGGCCGCCGGGATTCCAAGAAAGGCCTCGCCACCCTATGCGTCGGCGGCGGCATGGGGGTTGCACTGTGCGTGGAGCGCGACTGATCCAGCCACGTTGAGCCGTGCGGGCCGGACAAGAGCCCGCCGCACTGGTGCGGAAAAGTCACAAGAGGACGGAAACATGTCGAGAGTTGCATTGGTCACCGGCGGCACGCGCGGCATCGGCCACGCCGTCGTCGCCCGGCTGAAGGCGGACGGATTCAAGGTCGCGGCTGGCTATGCCAATGACGAGGAGACCGCCAAGGCCACCGCCAAGGAATTCGGCGTCATGATCGTCAAGGGCAATGTCGGCGAGTTCGAGAGCTGCCGCCGCGCCGTCGCCGAGGTCGAGGCCGAGTTGGGGCCTATCGACGTCTTGGTGAACAACGCCGGCATCACCCGCGACTCCATGCTGCACCGGATGACTCCGGAGCAGTGGAACGAGGTGATCTTCGTCAACCTCGCCAGCCTGTTCAACATGAGCCGGCAGGTGATCGATGGCATGCGCCAGCGGGGTTATGGGCGCATCATCAACATCACCTCCATCAACGGCCAGAAGGGCCAGATGGGCCAGACCAACTATTCCGCCGCCAAGGCCGGAGCCATCGGCTTCACCAAGGCCCTGGCGCTGGAGACCGCCAACAAGGGCGTCACGGTCAACGCGGTCGCCCCCGGCTATACCGACACCGAGATGGTGCGCGCCGTCCCCGACAATGTGCTGCAGCAGATTGTCGCCGGCATCCCCGTCGGCCGGCTCGGCAAGGCCGAGGAGATCGCCGCCTGCGTCGCGTTCCTGGCGCGCGAGGACGCCTCCTTCATTACCGGCGCCTGCCTGACCGCCAACGGCGGCCAATACATGCCGTGACGCGGTCGATCTCGCCGCGCCGACCCGTCCAAAATCCGCCCTGATCCCAGCGCATCCGAAGACTCATGCGAGGCTTGAGATCGGCGAGCGTGGCGTTGGCCAGCGGGGCGGCGGTGCTGATGGCGGGCCAGGCGGCTCATGCCGGGCCGTTCAACCTTGGCGATGAGCTGTTCGGCGGCCACACTCTGCCTTGGCAGCACGCCAAGCCGCCGCCGGTGGGGCTTTATCGCGACGACCAGGACGGCGATCCGCCGTTCGTGCTCGACCGCACCTCGTCGATCGTGCTGCTGCGCTTCGCCGACAGCCAGGAGATCTGGGTCCTGACGCCGCAGCCGGCGCCGCGCGGCGATACGCTCTACAAGAACGATGTCGGCGAGCCGGTGCTGCGCGTCACCCGGCTGGGCGGGATGACCCTGTTCACCGTCGACCATCCCGGGGGAGCCGCGGCGGCCCTGGTCGGCGACGCGCAGCCGATCCGGCCGGCGCCGGTGCTGAGCTACAGCACGCTGCTGTTGCGCATCACCCAGGCCACCGCGCGCAGCTCCCACGCCCTGCAGCGGCTGGTGGTGTTCGAGGCCCAGGACGTGACGCCGCAGTCGGCCGCCCTGGTCGCCGACGCCGCCGGCGTGACCGCCGAGGCGGTGGTCTTCATCGCCCGCCACCCCGATGGCAAGCGGGCGCTGTCGAGGCTGGCCCGGGTGATGCTGACCTCCGGCCACAAGGCCTCGGTCGGCTTCGCCGGCGGCGTGCTGCAGGTGGTGGTCGCTCCCAAGCCCGGCAACCCGCTCGGCGACATCACCGGCCGACCCTCCTCCCGCCGCATCGAACTGGCCTTGGGACAGTAGCCGGACGACTCCGGCTTTGGGGGAGGTCCAGGAGGCCCGCCTCT
>DASQSO010000275.1:0-2054 GCA_035642335.1 Caulobacteraceae bacterium | reverse complement strand
GGTCAAGAGGTTCAGCCGCCGCTCGGGGCGCTTTTCGGCCTCGCTCATGCGACGATCTCGCCAGCGCCGGCGACCGCGCGGCAGACGAAGGCGTCCGGACGCTTGCCGATCACGCCGGCATAGGCGGTCTGGGTCGCCTCGGCCGCGGCCGCGGCCCGCTCGGCATCGACCAAGGCGATGACGCAGCCGCCGAAGCCACCACCCATCATCCGCGCGCCGAAGACGCCGGGCGCGGCCCGCGCCATCGCCGCCAGCCGGTCGACCTCGGGAGTGCTGACCTGCATGTCGATGCTGAGGCTTGCGTGGGACTGGTTCATCAGCCGGCCGAGGCCGGCCAGATCGCCGCGCGCGATCGCCTCGGCGGCGCGGCGGACGCGGGCATTCTCGCTGACCACGTGGCGGCAACGGTTGGCCGGCCCCGACGGAAGGCGGGCCAGCGCGGCGGTCAGATCCGCCTTCGCGACCTCGCCGAGCCTGGCCACGCCCAGCAGACGCGCCGCCGTCTCGCAGTCCTCGCGGCGAGCGCGGTACTCGCCCTCCACATGGGCGTGGCGGACCAGGGAATCGACCAGAAGGAAGCTGGCGGCGTCGGGCAGGCCGACAGGCGTCGCCGTCAGTGTCGCGCAGTCCAGCAGCATGGCGGCGCCGGCGATGCCGTTGGCCGAAGCGAACTGGTCCATGATCCCGCAGGGCATGCCGACGAAGTCGTTCTCCGCGGCCTGCGCCCAGCGGGCGATCTGGACGCCGTCCGCCTCGCGCCCGGCCAGGGCCAGCAGGGCGTGGGCGACGGCCACCTCGAGGGCGGCCGACGAGCTGACGCCGGCGCCGATCGGCACATCGCTCTCGATCCAGAGATCGGCGCCAGCCACGGCCGCGCCATCGGCGATCAGCACCGAGGCGACTCCGGCGACGTAGTCCATCCAGCTATTTGTCGGCGCCAGCGCATCGAGATCGGCGCTCCGCTCGTCGCTGAAGACGCCGGCGACCACGTTCAGCCCGCGCGAGCCGTTGGACGCGGCCGCGACCAGGCAGCGCCGGTCGATGGCCGCCGGCATGACAAGGCCGCCGTTATAGTCGGTGTGCTCGCCGACGATATTGATGCGTCCGGGCGCCTGGAAAAGCCTTGGCGTGGTCCCGAACCGGCCCTGGAAGCGGCGCTCGATCTGCGCCGGCGAGACCGGCGCCGGGCGCGGAACGGGCAGGATCGAGGCGGCGGTCTGCATGCGCCCCGACCAAATACCCGCCTTGGCCGTGAGACAAGCCGCCGGCTGCCGCTTGACGATGGGCGCGGCGGCGAATTGATGGGCGGCGATGGAGATTTTCGGAACCCTGCCCGACGGCCGCGCCGTCGCGCGACATCGGCTGACGGGCGCTGGCGGTGTCGCGGTCGATATCCTCGGCCTCGGCGGCGTCGTTCAGCGGGTCCTCATGCCGGACCGGCAAGGGCGGCTGGCTGACGTGGCGCTGGGTTTCGCCAGCCTGGAGCCCTACCTCGCCAACCCCTCGCACCTAGGCGCGATCATCGGCCGCTGCGCCAACCGCGTCGGCAACGGCCGGATCGAGATCGACGGGGTGACCTTTCTGTTGTCGCGCAACCGCGGCCGCGACACCCTGCACGGCGGCGACGGCGGATTTCACCAGGCGCTGTGGACGATCGAGGCCGCGGCGCCCGACCGGCTGCACCTGTCGCTGGAGAGCCCCGACGGCGACCAGGGCTTTCCGGGCGCGGTCCGGGTCGACGCGATCTACCACCTGGGCGGGGACAATGCGCTGCGCCTGGACTTCGAGGCGACCACCACCCGCCCGACCATCGTCAATCTGACCAGCCACGCCTATTGGAATCTCGCCGGCGAATATGCGGGCGACGTGCTGGACCACGAGCTGCAGGTCGAAGCGGACGCCTTCACGCCGATGAACGAACGGTTCCTGCCCACGGGCGAGATTCGCGCTGTCGAGGGCTCCCCGTTCGATTTCCGTAAGGCCGCGCCTCTGCGCGAGCGGGTGGCGCGGACCGCCGACCCGCAGATCGAGCTGGCGGGCGGGGTCGACCACAA
>DASQSO010000274.1:0-2184 GCA_035642335.1 Caulobacteraceae bacterium | reverse complement strand
TATGAAAGCCTGGGCTTCAAATTGGTCGCCGACCTCCCGGTGTGGGTTTTGGAACAGCCTGTTCCAGCGCAGGCGCCAGCGTCAATCCATTAGCGCGCCAGCGCGAACTCCATCACCAGCGGCAGGTGGTCGGAGGTGGCGCGGGTAAGGGCGTTGAACGGCGCGTCGATCGAGATCACCCGGATGCCGGGGGTCACAAACACATGATCGATCCGCAGCACCGGAAAAACCGATGGAAAGGTCGAGGTCGGCGCGCCTCTGGGCGCCAGCCGCCGGGCGTCCCGCATCCGCGCCGCCAGGGTGCGATAGACGATTGAAGCGGCGGTGGCGTTGAAGTCGCCGAGCAGGATCGCCGGCGCGGTGCAGTCCGGGCAGTCCAGCCAGTCCGGCCCGGCCAGGGTCGCCGCCTGCCGGCGCTGCTCGCGCGGCACCAAGCCCAGGTGCGATGTGACGATCTGCACCTCGATCCCTTCGATCTCCACCGCGACCCAAAGTGCGCCGCGCGGCTCGACCTGCACGCGGCCGTTCAGGCCGGGCAGGGGGCCGGCCTTCACCAGCCGCTCCGGCAGCGAGGTCAGGATGGCGTCGCCGTAGCGTTCCTCCTCGACCTGCAGGGCGGCGTTGAAGTGGCAGGCCATGTCCAGGCCGCGGGCGATCTCGTGCGCCTGATCGACGCCGCCGCTGCGGGCGCGGCCGACATCCAGCTCCTGCAGCGCCACGATGTCCGGTTCGATCGCGGCGATCACGTCGACGATGCGGCCGACTTCGAGCCGGCGGTCGGTGCCGATGCAGCCGTGGACATTGTAAGTCAGGATGCGAGTCATGACCGGCCTGAACTTGACGCAAACGTCATGATTGCGCACCCGCGTCTGGGCCTTATCATTGCGGACCAGCCTGGAGACGACGCATGGACCTCGATTTTTCGCCCGAAGACCTTGCTTTCCGTGAGGAGGTTCGCGCCTTCATTGAACAGAACTATCCCGATCACCTTCGCGGAAAACACGTCAACGAGGATTCGTTCCAAAAGGAAGACTATGTCTCCTGGCATCGGATCCTGGCGAAAAAGGGCTGGATCGCGCCCAGCTGGCCGAAGGAGTTCGGCGGCGCGAACTGGACCCCGACCCAGAAATATATCTGGTCGGAGGAACTGGCCCGCGCCGACACCCTGCCCATCCTGCCCTTCGGCATCTCCATGGTCGCGCCGGTGATCTACACCTTCGGAACGCCCGAGCAGAAGGCCCGCTTCCTCCCCCCCACCTACAATGGCGATATCTGGTGGTGCCAGGGCTATTCCGAGCCGGGCGCCGGCTCGGACCTGGCCTCGCTGCGCACGCGCGCCGTGCGCGAGGGCGACCACTACATCGTCAATGGCCAGAAGACCTGGACAACTTACGCCCAGTACGCCGACTGGGGCTTCTTCCTGGTCCGCACCAATCCCGACGTGAAGCCGCAGGCCGGGATCAGCTTCCTCTTGATCGACATGAAGTCGCCCGGCGTCACCGTGCGCCCGATCATCACCCTGGGCGGCGAGCATGAGGTCAACGACGTTTTCCTGGACAATGTGAAGGTTCCGGTCGAGCAGCGCATCTTCGAGGAAAACCAGGGCTGGACGGCGGCCAAGTTCCTGCTGGCCAACGAGCGGTCCGGCATCGCCGCCGTCGCCCGCTCGCGGCGTGGCATCGAGCGGGTGCGCGACATCGCCTCGACCGAGCTTGGCGACGACGCCGCGCCGCTGCTGCGCGACCCGCTGTTCAAGCGCAAGGTGGCCGAGCTGGAGATCGACCTGATGGCGCTGGAATACACCGAACTGCGCACCCTGGCGGCCGAGAGCGCCGGCAAGGGCCCGGGGCCGGAATCCTCGCTTCTGAAGATCAAGGGCACCGAGATTCAGCAGCGGGTGAACGAACTGGCCCTGGAAGCCGCCGGCCACTTTGGCGCGCCCTATTTCCGCGGCTTCCCGGCCGGCGACAACCGCTACCCCATCGGCCCGGACTATGCCCACGACACCGCGCCTACCTATTTCAACGGCCGCAAGACCTCGATCTACGGCGGCTCCAACGAGATTCAGCGCAACATCATCGCCAAGATGGTGCTGGGTTTGTGAGCACGTCGGAAGGCGCGCACTCAAAGCCCCTTCCCCCTCGCGGGGAAGGGGTTGGGGATGGGGGCGCCGGCGCCAGCTTC
>DASQSO010000273.1:0-2381 GCA_035642335.1 Caulobacteraceae bacterium | reverse complement strand
GCCCATGTCGACCGCCCCGCGCTGAAAGCGCAGCTGCGCGCCAAGCTGATCGTCGACGCCACGCGGCGCAGCGACGAACTGGGCGCCCTGGCCGCGGTGGTCGGCCGGCCGCTGGTGGACTTCGCGGTCGACCAGCTGGTGCAGCCGGAGGTGTTCCGCGCCGCCGCGGCCGAGCTCGGCTATTCGCCGGACCGGCCGATCCCCAATACCTTCGTGATCGCCCAGGCGCTGAAGCCGATCGACGCCGACCATGTCTGCGTGACGAAGAAGCGCGACGGGCCTTGCATCTTCGACTTCACCAACGAGGGCGGGACCTGGCGGCTGACCGCCTTCGAGGGCGACCGTTCGCTGCTGCGCCTGCCCAAGGGGATTTAAGCGGAGCTTTAGGCGGGACATCCGGCGAAATCCGCGCCAATGTCGATAAAGGACAGTCTCGATCGTCCTTGGGGAGTGGCCGTCCGGGGCGGAGGGCCAGCGGAGGAGCCAGCATGTTCAGCGACCCGAACGGTCCAGCCCTTGTCGCCTACTCGACCACCTGCCTGGTGCTCAGCGCCAACCTGATCTTCCTGTGGGTCTATAGCGGCCTCGCCCGCGCCCGCAGCCAGGTGGCCATCAATCCGGAAGACGCCGCGCGGTTCGGCGCCGCGCTGGAGCCGCATGACCCGCCGGCGGTGGCGCGGGTGCTGCGCGCCCACGCCAACGCCCAGGCGACCATCTACCCCTTCCTGCTGCTCGGCCTGGCCTTCGTGCTGGCCGGCGGCTCCTACGTGGTCGCGGTGACGCTGTTCTCGATCTTCACCATCGCGCGGCTGGCTCACTCGGCCGCCTATCTGCGCGGCCGGCAGCCGTGGCGGACCATCTTCTTCCTGATCTCGGGGCTGGCCCTCATCGCCCTGATGATCGCGCTGATCTGGGTCCTGGTCGCCGGCGCGCTCGGCCACTGACGGGTCCGGCGTCGCTGTCAGCGTGAGCGCCAGGCCATGTCGATCATCGAGGCAGGCGGCCGCGGCGGCGCGATAACCCTGCTTGTGCTGCTGGCGGCGCTGTTGCTGCGGGACGCGCGGGAGCTTGCCGCCGCCCGCTATGCGGCGCTGTTCGCCGTCTGCGTCGCCGCGACCCTGGTGGTTTTCGCGCCGGCCCTGGTGGGCGATCCGGCGCCCTGGCTGGCGCCGCCGCGGGTCCTGGCTTTCGGCGATCCGGCGGTGTTCTGGGTCGTGGCGCTGGCGCTGTTCGACGACGAGTTCACGCTGGGTTGGCCGCATCTCGCGGTCTGGCTGGGCCTGGTCGGGCTCGGCTTCTGGGCGGTGTATGGCGCGGCGGGACCACGGCCATTCCTGGCCTTTAACGCCCTGTCGCTGATCTGCCTTGGGCGGGCGGTCTGGCGGGTGCTAGCTGGGCGGGCGGGCGACCTCGTCGAACCGCGGCGCAGGCTTCGCCTCATCTTCGTGGTCTCGATCGCCGCCTTCATCGCGGCGATCATCCTGGCCGTCACCTTGCTTCACGGCGGCCTCGGACACCCGGCCTACGGCTACGCCAACGCCTTCGGCGCCCTGGCCCTGGCCGGCTTCTTCGCCATGGCGCTGCTCTCCCTGACGCCGGGCGCGCTGTTCGAGCCCCTGCCGCTCGCCCAGGTCGGCCGGACAGCCCCAGCCCCAGCCCCCGACACCGACCCACCGGACGATCCGCGCGAGGCGGCTTTGCTGGCGGCGCTGACCTGGCAGATGGAAGACAATCGCGCCTATCGCGAGGAGACGCTCAGCATCGCCGGACTGGCGCGCCGGTTGGACATCCCGGAATACCGCCTGCGCCGGCTGATCAACCAGCGGCTCGGCCATCGCAACTTCAGCGCTTTTCTGAACAGCTACCGGCTGGACGAGGTCATGGCCTGGCTCGCCGACCGGTCCCAGGCCGAGGTCCCGATCCTAACCCTCGCCCTGGACGCAGGCTTCAGCTCGATTGGCCCATTCAATCGCGCCTTCAAGTCGCACACCGGGGTGACGCCGAGCGAGTATCGCCGCCGCCACCAGCCGCCGGCTTCCGAAACCAGCTAGCCGGATTCCAAATCCGGCGCGCCGGCGCAGGCTCGCCCCCCGCATCTTCCGCTCGACATTCGCCGTCGCAGAGGAAGATCCCATGCCCAATCCCATGCTTTCCCCCATCGCCCTGGCCGCGGCCGCCGGCCTGGCCTTTGCCGCGCCGGCCAGCGCCGCACCAGCCCAGCCGCTCGGGGCGGCCGCGGTCATGCAGCTGCCCGCCCCGCCGGTGCAGCGCTACCGCGCCCGGGACGGATCGGCCCTGGCCTATCGGACCTTCATCCCGCCGCCGTCGGCCGCGCCGCCGACTGTTGTCGCCATCCTGATGCACGGCTCGGCCGGGTCGAG
>DASQSO010000272.1:0-6873 GCA_035642335.1 Caulobacteraceae bacterium | reverse complement strand
GAACTTTTTAACACGAATGGCCGACATGTTAAATGGGCCGCCACCGCAAGCGGCGTCGCGGGCGGAACTCCTGACCGGTGACCAACAGCTCCGCTGCCGCGCGGGGCCCGTCACCGGCGGTCTTTCAACCACCGGACGTGTGTCAGCCCGGACTGGCGACCATGACGGCGCCCGAAACATTACGGCGAGTCATTGCCGCCTCCCACTCTTTCGGTATATATCATAGTCTATACCATACGGAGCCCCCCGGCCATGACCCAGGTCGCCAAGCTGTTCATAAATGGCCGCAGTCAGGCGGTGCGCCTGCCCATGGCCTTCCGGTTCGACGCCAAGGAGGTCTTCATCCGCCAGGATCCGGAGACCGGCGAGGTCATCCTCTCGCGCAGGCCGACGGACTGGGATGGCTTCCTTGAGGCCGCCAAGGGGGTTGAAGTCCCGGCGGATTTCCTGGACGCCGAGGATCGCCGCCAGGGCGCGCGGGATCGTGATCCGTTCCAGGGCTGGAGCGAATGACGCTCTATATGCTGGACACCAACATGGTGAGCCATCTGGTGAGGGGGCATCCCGCCGTCACCCGCCGGGTCCTGGCCGCTCCGATGACAGACCTGTGCATCTCCACCGTCACGGAGGGGGAGCTGAGGTTCGGCCTCGCCAGGCGGCCGGAGGCGAAGCGGCTGCATCGCCTCGTCGGCGAGTTTCTGAGGCGGGTTGACGCATCGCCCTGGGACAGCGCGGCCGCCGCCAGATATGGCGATGTCCGCGCGGCGATGGAGGCGGAGGGCCAGATCCTGGACCCGCTTGATCTCCTGATCGCCGCCCATGCCCTCAGCCTGGGCGCGGTGCTGGCGACGAACGATCAGGCGTTCGGGAGGGTTCGAGGATTGACCCTTGAAGACTGGACCGCCGCCTGAGGAGAGAGCGAATGGCCGATGATGAGACGAGGAAAATCGCCCTGGTCACGGGCGGCAACCGGGGGTTGGGCAAGGACATGGCCCTTTCCCTCGCCGCGAGGGGCATGGATGTCGTCCTGACCTTCAACGCCCACGAGGCGGAGGGCCTGGCCGTGGCGGACGAAATTCGCGGGCTGGGCGTCCGGGCCGCGGCCCTGCGTTTCAACCTTTCGGATATTGCGGCCATCGACGGCTTCATCGATCGTCTCAAGGCCGTCCTGCGCGACGCCTTCGCCGGCGCCGAGCGCATCGATTTTCTGGTCAACAACGCCGGCATCGGCAGGTCCATTCCGATCGACCAGTTGACGGAGACGGATTTCGACGCCTTCGCCGACGTGCACTTCAAGGGCGTGCTGTTCCTGACGCAGAAGGCGCTGCGGATGATGAACGATGGCGGCGCCGTCGTCTTCATCACCGCCGCCGCGGATCGCTACAACGTGCCGGGCTATGGTCTCTACGCCGCCTGCAAGGGCGCGATCGAGGTGTTCTCGCGCTATGTGGCCAAGGAGTATGGCCCGCGCGGCATCAGCTCCAACACCCTGGCCCCGGGCGGCGTCCCGACCGACTTCGCCGGCGGCGCGATCCGCAACAATCCCATGCTGAGGGATATGGTCGTCGCCCAGACGGCGATGGGCCGCCTTGCCGAGCCTCACGACATCGGCGCCCTGGTGGCCCTGCTCTGCGGCGACGACGCCCGCTGGCTTACCGGCCAGCGACTTGAGGCGACCGGGGGCTTCAATCTTTAGGGTGCGTTGGGGGTCATCCTTGACGTGCGGCCAGCCCAAAGATCGGAATAATGTCCCGCGGCCTGACCGCCATCCAGGAGTCGACCCTTGATCGATCCCCACGAACGCCGCGAAGCTGTCGGCGAAACCTTCTCCCTGCCGAAGATGATCAGGGCGCGCGATCTCACCTTCGAGGCGGTGCGCCGGATCGCCGCCGGCGTCGCGCCCGGCATGACCGAGGCCCGGGCCCATGATCTGGCGGCGGGCGTCCTCGAAGAGATGGGGATGGAGCGGCTCTGGCATAAGAACCTCATCCGGTTTGGCCCCGGCACGCTGGAGACCTTCCACGCGCCCATGGCGCCCGGCCGGGAGCTGGGCGAGCGGGACATTTTCTTCATCGACCTGGGCGTCGTCTGGGACGGCCATGAGGGCGATGCGGGAGACGCCTTCGTCGTCGGCGACGATCCCGACATGCTCGCCTGCGCCGAGGCGGCCCGCGGCCTCTGGCGGGAGGTCAGCGCGCATTGGCGCGACGGCGGCGCCGACGGCAAGGCGCTCTATGACTTCGCCGCCCGGCGGGCGGAGGCCATGGGTTGGCGGCTGAATTGGGAGGTAAAGGGCCACCGGGTCAGCGACTTCCCGCACGCCATCTACAAGGCCGGCGCCCTGGGCGACCTGGAGGTCTGTCCCCGGACGGGCCTCTGGATCCTGGAGATTCAGATCCGCCACCCGACCCGCCCGTTCGGCGCGTTCTTTGAGGATCTGCTGATCTCGGACGATCATGGAGCATGACGGCCCCTGTCGGATGAAATATAGCCCCGGCGGGACCGACCTGGATCGGCTGGAGGGAGACGTTAGATGAGGTGGAGTGGCGTAGCTTTGGGGGTCGCCGCGGCGGTCCTCGGTCTGGCGGCCGGCGGCATGGCGCGGGCCCAGGTCGCCCGCGCGACGCCGGGCCAGCCCGAGGCGCGCACGGCGCTGGAGCTGACGCCGGTGAAGGCCAGGCTGACCGTCACGACGCCGGCCTTCAAGGACGGGGGCGACATCCCCTTCGAGAACACCCAGTACCGGACCAACACCTTCCCGGGCCTGGCCTGGACCAGGGGGCCGGAAGGGACGGTGTCCTACGCCATCATCATGCAGGACAATTCCCTGCTCCTGCGGGGCGCGCCGATCCTGCACTGGACGATGTTCAATATCCCCGCCGCCGTCACCCGGCTGGAGGCCGGCATGGCGCCCGACGCCAAGCCCGCGGGCTCCGCCTATGGCCCCAATGTCAGGGGCGCCGCCAGGCCCTATCTGGGGCCGCACACGCCGCCGAACGCGAAGGACAATTACCACTTCCAGGTCTTCGCCCTGGATACGACGCTCCCGGCGGAGGCGGCCTCCGACTATGCCGTCCTGACCAAGGCCATGGAGGGCCATGTGCTGGCCGGCGGCGAGGTCGTGGGCGTCGGCCAGGCCGACCCGAACGCCCTTCCGCCGCCCGCGCCGGCGGCGGCGCCTCACCCCTCCAACTGAGACTTCCCGACGACCGCGGGCGTCGCTCCGGCCCTTGGAACGCCGGCTTCCAGCCGGCTCTTGTTCTGGCGGTCCCAGCGCAAAGGAGCCGGCTGGAAGCCGGCGTTCCGGGGCATCGGCTGGGACCGAAACGCCGGTCGCCGGATGTCCCCCTAGAGATCGATCAGGCCGCCATCGACGAACAGCTCGGCGCCGGTGGTGTAGGTGGCGTCGGCGGCGAGATAGAGGGCCGCGGCGGCGACCTCCCGCGGCGTTCCGGTGCGGCCGAGCGGAATGCGGGTCTTGGCCCCCGCGATGAAGCTGTCCTTCTGGGCCGGCGTGAAGCCGCCCTTGTCGAGGATCGGGGTGATGATCGGGCCGGGACTGATGGTGTTGACCCGGATGCCGCGCGGCGTCAGCTCCTTGGCGATGGTGCGGCCCAGCGAGCGCAGCGCCGCCTTGGTCGAGCCATAGATCGTTCCGCCGCCCAGGCCGCCGGACGCGCCGGCCACCGACGCGGTCAGGATGATCGCGCCGCCGTCCGGAATGACCGGGATGGCGTGCTTGATCAGGAAGAACGCGCCTTTCACGTTGACGTTGAACTGGCTGTCATAGAAGGCCTCGTCGACCAGCTCGATCGGCGCGAACCTGGCGACGCCGGCATTGACGAACAGGATGTCGATGCGGCCGTGCCTGGCCTTCACCTGGTCGACCAGGGTCTTGGTGGCGGCCACGTCGCCGGCGTCGGAAACCAGAACCTCGATCCCCGGCAGCGCCGCCCTGGCGGCCTCGGCCGAACGCTCGCTGGAGCCGGTGACGATCACCGTCGCGCCTTCGGATTGAAAGAGCCTGGCCGTCTCCGCGCCGATGCCGGTGGTTCCGCCGCTGATGAGCGCGATCTTGCCGTTGAGCTTGGCCATGAAGGGTCTCCTGACTTGAGTGGATCTCCGTGCGCTAGAGATGGCCCGGCGCGCGGCGTGGGCAACCGCGCCGACGGCCGACTTTTTCCAGGCGCGGCGCCAGAAAAGATGGCGCCTGGTCTTTGCGCGCGGCCCGGATCGCCGAAGCCGGTGCTCGGCCTCAGCCTCTGATCGCTTCGACGATCAGAGGCACGGCCCTTGGATCGCTCACCACGCCCATATGATCGACGCCGGGCGCCAGCTCGATCCTGACCCGGCGGGCGAGACCCTTGAACGCCGTGGCGTACCGGTCCGATTTGAACTGCTCGTCGGCGGTCCCCGCGATGACCGTGATCGGGGCCGCTGTCCGCGCCGCGTCCGTCCAGTAGGCCGGGCGGCCGAAGAGCTGCGTCTGGCCGCGCGGACCGTAATTGCTCATCATCCGGAACGACCAGGATCGCGTCAGGCCGAGAGTCTCGGCGCCGGGCGGCAGGTTGAACTGGACCACGGTCGCGCCGTTGAACCCGGTCACGCCGAGGCTGGTCAGCGCCTTGAGCAGGAGGATGCGGCCGATGTCCGGTCGCGCCCAGCCGCTGTCCGACCGGTTGGTGGGCGCCAGGCGTCCAAGCACCGGCGAGAGCAGCACGAAACGTGTGAAGAGTCTCCCCTCGGGCTCGCCGGCGATGCGCAGCACGAACCCGCCGCCGGCGGAGTGCCCGACCAGCGCCAGGGGGGCGTAGGGGTAGATCCTGCGCGCCACCGCGACGAAGTCGGCGAGGTCGTCGTCCTGCTGGCCGATATAGTCGATGTCGCCGCGCCGGCCGGAGAGGCCCTGCCCGCGGACGTCGAGGGCGAAGGTCGGCACGCCCGACCTCGCCAGCGCCTCGCCGAGCACGGTCATGTTGAGGCTCGATCCGCCGGAGCCGTGTAGCAGGATGGCGACGACGGGCGGCGCGGCGGCGCCGACGGGCTGGAAGACGCGATAGGCCAGGGAAGCGCCGTCACGGGCCCGGTAGCGGAGCGCCGGCGGCGCGGGCAGCCGCATCACCGCCTCGGCGGAAACGCCGACCGGACGCGGTGGGGCGGGGGCGCAATCGGCGGCTCCGGCGAGGAGCGCGACCGCGATCGCAAGGCGGAGCGCCGCGGCGGCGAGCGGGCGGGGCAGGGGAGATGGGACGGCGTTGCGCATGGGTTCCTCCGGGGCTGGATTGGCGGACAGCGGCGGACATGCGCCGCCGCCGCTCCACGCGCGCTCCGGATTTGGAATCCGGCCAGCCGGTTTTGGAATATCGCCTATCCGACGCCGGGCGCGCGGCTCCGCCGATAGGCGCTGGGCGTCACGCCCGTCCGCGCCTTGAAGGCGCGATTGAACGCGCCCGCCGATTGGAAGCCGGCGTCGAGGGCGAGGGTGAGGATCGGCGTGGCGGCCTGCGAGACGTCCGCCAGCCACGCGGTCACCTCGTCCAGCCGATAGCGGTTCAGAAAGGCGCTGAAATTGCGGTGGCCGAGCCGCTGATTGATCAGGCGGCGCAAGCGGTACTCCGGGACGCCGAGCCTGGCGGCCAGAGCGGCGATGCCCAGCTTCTCGTCCCGGTAGGCGCGTTCCTCCTCCATCTCCCGGGCGAGCGCCGCCAGCAGCGACGCCTCGCGCGGATCGTCCGGCGCTGGCCGCGCCGCGGCCCGCGGTCGGGACCTGCCGAGGGCGGGCGGGGCCTCGAACAGCGCGCCGGGTTTCAGCGTCAGCAGCGCGACGGCGAAGACATAGGCCATCGCAAGCGCTCCGAACGCGTTGGCGTAGCCATAGAGCGGGTGGCCCTGGCCGCCATGCAGGAGCGTCACCGAAACGATGATCGCCGCGATGAAGAGCGCGACCGAGACCACGAAGACCAGCCTAAGGCGCCGTCGCGCCTCGACCAGGTCGCCCGCCCGTCCGGCGAACACGCGCTCAACGGCCAGAAGAAGGCAGGTCAATGACAGGACGTTGATCGGCAGGAAGGGCCGCGGACCCGCATCGCCGTACACCGCCCAGAAGCCCAGCCCGACGAGGCCCAGCCAGGCGGCCACGTGTCGCCAGGAAAGGGCGAATTCGTCGTCGAAGAGCGCCGTCGCCACGACCCAGAACACGGCCGGATTACCGAAGGCGACAGTCCGCACAGGCAAGAGCCACAAGGCCGGGTCGCTCGCCAGGTCCGGCGCGAAACTCACCAGGGTCGCCGCGGCGCCCAGCGCGAACAGCGCGGTGTATCGCGCGGCCGCCATGCGCCGCCCGTCGCGCAGCAGCACCGCGGCCACAAGCAGCAGGATCGCGATCGCCGCGCCGCGCACGCCGGCCTCGATGATCGACATGCCGTCTCTGAGCCCCCTCGGTTCCCCCATCATTCCTGCGCGGCGACGCGAGGAAAGCCAAGGACCTCAGACGGCGACGATCAGGCGCCCGAAAACAGAAGCGTCAGCAGGGTCGCCAGGGTCGCGGCGTGGAGGATGACATGGAGGGTATTGGGCGTGACGACGGCTCCGCCGATCAAAGCTTGTCGGCGGCGACCGGCGCGCTGGGGGTCGCTCTGGCCGCCGGCCTGAAGCTCGGAAGCGTGGCCTGTAGCACCCCGTCGCGCAGCACCAGCCGATGAAACAGCCCCGCCGCCGTATGCAACCCGATCAGGCCCGCCAACGCCCAGCCGCCAGCCTCATGGAGTTTGTGCGCGGCCTTGTAGATCGGCTTGGACTTGGCGACGAGGACCGGGACGGAGAGGCCGAACACCGAGAAGGGGTGGGCGTGGAAAAGGCTGTCGGCCAGCCCAG
>DASQSO010000271.1:0-9140 GCA_035642335.1 Caulobacteraceae bacterium | reverse complement strand
CGCGCGCCAGCCTCGACCGCCTGTTGCATGCTGGACGCCGCGAAGTACAGGCCCGCCGAGTAGAAGCCGCCCACCACGAGCGCGACGAACGGCGGCAACACGAGGGCGAACTCGAGCGCGGCGGCGCCGCCTGCCTCACCTCCCCGCCGGGCCGGTCGCCACCGGACGAGTCTCATTGCAGCCTCATGATCGAAGTGACGGCGATGGGCGTCGTAAAGCGACCCGCAACGCTGATGCCTGAAAAGAGCGGCTTATAGGCGTAGCTTGCCTGGATCTTGATGTAGTCGCCGGGCTGGCCCGCGGCGTTACCGACCGAAGAGCAATCGGCGGGCTTGGATGAAATCGCGCTCACCGAGACCAGCGCGCCAGCGCTGTTGACGCAGTAGTAGGCCTCTGTCGGCGACCCCGCGGCGAGCGCGACACGCGTGCCCAGCGAGCTGCTGTGAACGGCCGCCGTCAGAGCAGCGGTGAGGCCGGGACAGCTGGTCGTCGCCGGGAGAAGGGCGGTGCCGCAGGTCTGCCACGCCGTCTGCGCCGCCATTTGGGTGGCGTTTTGGATCGCCGTGCGCGCGAAGAGGTAGCGAGCGATGTCGACGGTGTTCAACAGGGCGAGACCGAGGAAGGCCGCGATGAACGAAAACTCGACGGCCGCGGACCCTGAATCCCTAGCCGCGAACAAGCGCGCGCGTCTGGCCGGAGCTTCCGGTCGCGCCGGCTCGCCAATCGCCTTTGGTCCATCCATCTCGGGCTACCCGACCAATTGGCCGCGGGTTGGGATGTTTTCCGTCGGTTGGCTGAGGCCGGCCTGGCTGCACTGACCCTCGGCGAGAATGCTGCCCGTGCCGTTGATCGTGACGTTGTCGACGACCAAGTCGAAGCACGAGAGGCCATTGCTTGCCTTGTTCACGGCGCCGCTGAAGGTCACGCTGGAGTGGGGCAGATAGACCAGCCCGGTGATGTCCCAGGTGGGACTGTTGCCCGCCGCGGAGATGTCGACGCCCGAGGTCAGGCTGGGGTCCTGGTACAGCGCCACCCCCGACCAGGTCCCTGAAGTCGGCGCGGCGATGTCCAAGGTTCCGCCGCCCGTCGGCGCATGGGTGTAGCCGGCGGTGTTGTCTCCGGAGAAAATGACCGTCAATCCCGAGCCCGCCTGGGTTTGCAAGGTGAATCCATTGGTATCGAGTTGACCGTTCTCGATGACCAGCACCGCGCCGGGAGAACTGGTTGTCACGCTGAGATTGCCGGTCAGTTGCTGGTCGCCGCAGAGGATTTTGGTCCCGGACAGGTTGATTGACCCCGACAACTTGTTGGTGGACGGCAGAGGCGTTCCATTATTCTTGGCCGGCTCCTGCGGATAGCCGTTGGGGCAACTACTGGCGGTACTGGGGGGAATGTTGGCGGCGAGGGCGAGGTACGGGTCGAGCAGCACCGGCAGATTGGAGTCCTGGTGAGCGCCGCAGACGGTGCTCGTGCCGTGGGCGTCGCCAAAGCCGGCGTTGAGGTTGTGGCCGTTGCACAGCGAGCTGGTGTCCGAGAAGGTGTCGCAGCCGTTCAGATTGGCGTTCGGCACGCCATTGCCGGTTATGCCCTGGGCCCCGCTGCTCGCAAGCGCCAGAATGCAGTAGGTCCGGGGGTTTGTTCCCTGAACGGCGACGGCGGTCGCCGAGATCAGCTTGGCGGGGGAACCCGGCACGGCGGGCGTATGGCCGGTCGCGGCGACCGCGCCGATCGTCGTGTCGCCCTGGTAGCCCACCAGCGGGGCGAGGACGAGCGCCACCGGCTGGCTGATCGTGACGCTGTAGCAGTTCGCGCCTCCCGACGGACAGGCGGCGCTGTTGGAGGCGGTCACGGTGACGTTGTTGACGCCGTTCTGGAAGCCGTATTGCGCGGCCACGGCCTGGGCCTCGGCGGCGTAGCCGGCGCTGGCGTTGGTCGCCGCCGCAATCGCCGCGGAATCGGCCGCGTTCTGCATCGCCCTGTTCATCTGATACCAATGCGAGCTTTCGAATCCGAGTCCGAAGGCGCTGAGCAAGACCGGCAAGATCAGGGCGGTCATGATCGCGACGTTGCCCCGCTCACCCCGCAACAAGGCGCGTATGGGCTCCCGACGAGGTTGCCGCGCGGTCTGGCCATTCGCCGGCGACGCCAGGCGATGAATGAGCTTCGCGATCCACATAAGCCAGACGCTACACCGCTCATACTTTCCAATAGTTTTAAGGGTTGCGTGAGTTATTCGTTAACGCGAGGAAGCGCCGACGCGCGCTCCGCTGGTCGCAACTGCCGCTGGTTCTCGACCGGTCGGCTGCCTATCGTGCCGGCAACAAAGGTCGCGGAGGACCAGGGCTTGGACTTCAAGGACATCATCTATGCCGTCGATGGCCCGCTGGGCGTCATCACGCTGAACCGGCCCGCCTATCGCAACGCCCAGGGCTACCGAATGCTGGACGAGATCGACGCCGCGTTCGGCCTTGCCAAGGCCGACGAGGCGGTGCGCGTTGTGATCGTGCGCGGCGCCGGCGGGGTCTTTTCCACCGGTCATGACCTCGGAACGCCCGAGGGGACGGAATACCGCGAGGCCCTCGGCGCCACGCCGGGTATCGAGCGCTACGACCAGTTCAAGCGCTACAACCTCGACCTGCTGCTGGCCTGGCGCAATTTCCCCAAGCCGACCATCGCCATGGTCGAGGGCTACTGCATCTATGCCGGCTGGATGCTCGCGGCGGCGATGGACGTGGTGTTCGCCGCCGACAACGCCGAGTTCCTGGCCGGCTTCGTCGAATACATGTCGATCCCTTGGGACATCGGCATCCGCCGGGCCAAGGAACTGTGTTTCGAGAGCCGCTTCATCGGCGCCGAGGAGGCGGCCCGTTACGGCCTGGTCAACCGCGTCCTGCCGCTGGCCGATCTGGAGCGCGAGGCTTACGCCTTCGCCCGCCGGGTGGCAGAGAACAGCCCGGAGGCGCTGCGCATGGCCAAGATCCAGATGAACAAGGCGCAGGACGCGCAAGGCTTCACCAATGCGCTTGAGGATAGCCTCGGCGACTACCAGGCCATGATGTACTTGCCCGGCTCGGCCATGCGGATGGAGGGCGAGCGGCGGCTGCTGACCGTCGACCTGGCCGTCAAGGGCAAACGCGGCGAACGGTTCGGGCTGACGCCCGCTGCTAAGGCAAAGGCGAGCTGAACCGATGACCGACACCTTCCGCGCCATCCGCCTGTTCAAGACCGACACCGGGCAGGAGACCCGCTTCGTCGATCTTGCCGACGCCGACCTGATGGCCGGCGACGTCGATGTGCGGATCGAATATTCCACCATCAACTTCAAGGACGGCCTGGCGCTGACCGGCAAGTCGCCGGTGGTGCGGGTCTGGCCGCTGACGCCGGGGATCGACTTCGCCGGCGTGGTCGAGGCCTCGAGCAACGCCAGGCTAAAACCTGGCGACCGGGTGGTGCTGAACGGCTGGGGCGTCGGCGAGAGCCATCACGGCGGCTATGCGCAGAAGGCGCGGGTCAAGGGCGACTGGCTGGTCAAGCTGCCGGACGCCATCTCCACCGCCCACGCCATGGCCATCGGCACCGCCGGCTACACCGCCATGCTCTGCGTCATGGCCTTACAGCGGGAAGGAGTGACGCCGGACAAGGGCGACATCGTGGTCACCGGCGCGGCCGGCGGCGTCGGCGGCGTCGCCATCGCGCTGCTGGCGAAGCTCGGCTACCGCGTCGTCGCCTCGACCGGGCGCAAGGCGGCGGAAAGCGACTATCTGACCGGGCTCGGCGCGGCCGAGATCGTCGATCGCACCGAGCTGTCCAGCCCCGGCCGGCCGCTGGCGCGCGAGCGCTGGGCGGGCGGGATCGACCCGGTCGGCAGCCACACCCTGGCCAATGTGCTGGCGCAGATTCGTTATGGCGGGACGGTGGCGGCCTGCGGCCTGGCCCAGGGCATGGAGCTGGTGGGCTCGGTTGCGCCCTTCATCCTGCGCGGCGTGACCCTGGCCGGCATCGACTCGGTGATGTGCCCGGCGCCGAAACGCACCGAGGCCTGGAAGCGCCTGGCCACGGATTTGGACTTGGGGCTGCTCGACACGATGACCGAACGGGCCGTGCTGGCCGACCTGCCGGCGCTGGGCGTCGCCATCCTCGACGGCAAGGTGCGCGGCCGGGTGGTGGTGGACGTCAACGGGTAGGGCCGTATCCCGCCGCGCCAATCTCTAAGCCGTCATCCCCCGCTGGAGCGCAGCGGAATGCGGGGGATCCATGAACCCCTGATCTGAGACGGTGATCATGGGTGGCCCGATCAAGTCGGGCCATGACGGAAAAAATAAACCCATCAAGGCCGCACCCCGAACGCCACCGGGCCGGGCTGGCGGCGCCGCTCCGTGTCCGGCGCGGCCTCGATCTCGGCGCGGTAGGCGGCCTCGATGCCGCCCTCGATCGGCATCGAGCCCCAGTCGGCGGACGGCCAGGCGAAGCGGTGCTGCGCCCGCGCATGGTTGGTGTGGGCCGCGCCGGCGACGCCGATGCTCTTGACCCGGCCGGGGCGGGGCGGGGTGACCGGAATCTCGGTCTTCATGGATTCCAGGATCAGCAATTCCTGGTCCGTGCTGACCCGATCGCCGACCGCGACGCTGAACTTCAGCACCACCGCCGCGCACTCCGACCTGATGGCGATGTCCGCCATGCGCATCCTCCCTCGGCGTCCCCTTTTTCTTAGTCCGCACGCGCCGCCAGCTTCGCCCGCCGCCGGCGGCCAGCGCAAGCCCGGTTGGCTATGATCGGGTCATCGAGCGACGTGAAGGGCCGAACCGGGCCTATCCCCTTGCGCCACACGCGGTTCTGGCCACGAACTTATTGGCAAGACCCGAGGGAGAGACTCGCCGATGACCAAGGCCCTGTTGCTGAGCGCCTGCCTGTTGCTGACCACGACGGCGGCGCAGGCTGGCGCGCCCATTGTCCGCACCGGCGCGCCCGCCGCGCCGATCGCCGCCAGCGTCGAGGTCCCGGCCGGATCGGACATCGTCTACCTGTCCGGCATGTTGCCGCCGGTGGCCGACCCCGGCGCGCCGCCCGGCACGCCGGCGGCCTATGGCGACACCACCACCCAGACGGTGAACCTGTTCAAGCACATGCAGGCGGTGCTGGCGGAAAAGGGCCTGACCCTGGGCGATGTGGTGATGATGCGCATCTACATGGTCGGCGATCCGGCCAAGGCCGGCCACATGGATTTCGCCGGCATGATGGCCGGCTACAAGCAGTTCTTCGGCACGCCCGACCAGCCGAACAAGCCGGCCCGCTCGACGGTGCAGGTGGCTGGGCTGGCCGCGACTGGGCCGGCGATGGAGATCGAGGTCACCGCCGCGCGGCCGCCGAAATAGACGCTGGGAGCAAGGTTCGCCGACTCAACTCTCCCGTCATGGCCCGTCTTGTTCGGGCCACCCATGAACACCGACTCTGATCTGAGTCTATGGGCCCCCCGCATTCCGCCTTCGGCTCCAGCGGGGGGGGGTGACGGGATGGGTGTATCCGACGCTGCGGACCCTCGCTCACGCCGCCTTCACCCGCTCGGCCAGCAGGCCGATCGTGCGGTGGGCGGCGTTGACCGCGCCCTCCTGCCAGGTCGGCGTCTGACTGAGATGGGCGCCGGAGAAATAGATGCGCCCGTGCGGCTGGTTGAGCAGCTGATAGGCCGGCGCGTCGTTGTGGCCGTTGTCGCCGCCGCCGGAAGCCTTCCAGTTCGGCCAGGGCCCCAGATTGTAGGGGACCTTGTTCCAGTTGACCGCGACCCCATTGGCCAGGTCGCCGCCATGGCCCGGATGCAGCCGCTCGACCGCCGCCCGCGCATTGGCCATCTGCTCGGCCAAGGGTCGTTTGGCCGCCGACGCGGCCGCGTCGCTGGACACATAGGACGCGATCAGCAGCCCGGTGTCGGAATGCATCCCATCGCTGGGATACCAGACCACCCCGTTCTCGCCGCCGGCGAAGGACAGGCCGCCATAGATCTGCTGCCGTTCCCAGAAGCGCGGCCCGGTGAAGGCAATCTTGTTGGAGTGGTCGTAGGTCACGCTAGCGATGGCCTTGGCGACGTCAGGGGCGAAGTCCGTGTCGACCTTCGCCAACACCACCAGCGGAATGGTGACCACGGCATAGTCGGCCTTCACCGCGCCCATGACCCCGGTCCGGGTGTCGCGCCAGGCGACGGTGACGGTATCGCCCTCGGTGCGGATCGCGCGCACCTCGGCGTTCCGCAGGATCGGGCTGGTGATGGCGCGTTTGAAGCCGGCCGGGATGCGGTCCATGCCGCCGACCGGCTGGAACATGGTCGCCTGCATGTTGAGATTGTCTTCGAACAGGATCGAGGGCAGCTGGTTGTTGGCCAGGAGCTGGCCCAGCGGCATGGGCGGCAGGCTCTGGCTGAACTGGTCGAAGGCCCCCGGCTGCACCGCCAGGCCCGACCGCTCGCTGCCCTTGAACCGCATGCGGTCGTCGAGGTCGCCATAGGCCTTCAGGAACGGCCCGAGCCTGGCCTTGTCTTCAGCGGACAGCTCATGGTCCAGCGCACCCTTGTTGACCGCCTTGGCCAGCAGTTCGGACAGATGTCCGCGACTGTCGTTGACCGCCCGGCGCAGCTGGATCGGCGGTCGGGTGAGGTCTTTGCTGTCGGCGATGAAGGCGCTACGGCTGGAATTGACCTCGACCTCGAGCGGCACGCCCAGCTCGCGGCAATAGCCGAGCAGCCCCTGGTGGTGGCTTGGGATGCGGGCGGGGCCGGCGTTGAAATAGAGCCCGTCGGCGAAGGCCGCGGTCTGGTCGGCCTCGCCGAGCATCTCGACCTTGGTCCCGCCGCGGATGCTCCAGTTGCGTCCGCCGACCCGGTCGCGCGCCTCCAGCACGGTCACCTCGAACCCGGCCCGCTCCAGGTTATAGGCGGTGACCAGCCCGGAGATGCCGGCGCCAAGCACCACGACGCGGGCGCCGCGCCCCGCGTCTGGGGCCAGCACCGGCCGCGCCGAGGCGACGTCCGGCGCCATCAGCCCGAGCGTCTGCATGACCGTATAGACAGCGCCGCTGCCGCCATAGGCGGCGACCAGGCTGAGGAACTCTCGGCGGCTGGACGGCAAGGTGGCGCCCCCTTTCACGCAATCATCCGGGACTTTAGGCCCGCACGGCGAAGTCCGCCATGCCACGGGGCCTCAACGCAATAGGGCGCCTGTCGCCGGAGCGCTCGCCGCGCCGCGATGCGTAATCGGCGGGCGATCCTGGTCCGCCCGCACCGCGCCGCCCCTTGCAAGCGACGATCCAAGACAGCAACGTGAGGTCAAGGACAAAAGGGAGGGCGACGATGGCGACGACCACGGACGCGCCGGCGCGGGCCTATTACGAGGACATCAAGGCCAGGTTCGCCGAGGCCCGCGACCTGCGGCTCGGATACCGGCCGCAAGGGACGGCGCAATACACCTCCGATCTGACCGGCGCGCTGGCCAAGTATGAGATCGATCCCTACGCCAGCGACGGCGAGGCCCGCGATCCGATCGACGACACCGTGGAATGCCTGTTCATCGGTGGCGGATTTTCCGCGCTGCTGACCGCGGCGCGGCTGCGCGAGGCCGGCGTGACCAGCGTCCGCATCGTCGAACGGGGCGCCGACGTCGGCGGCACATGGTA
This sequence comes from Caulobacteraceae bacterium, assembly GCA_035642335.1. Taxonomy (GTDB): domain Bacteria; phylum Pseudomonadota; class Alphaproteobacteria; order Caulobacterales; family Caulobacteraceae; genus Poindextera. The sequence continues at coordinate 1,481 of DASQSO010000271.1, read as the reverse complement.
CTGGAACCGCTATCCGGGCGCGGCCTGCGACGTGCCGGCCTATGATTACCTGCCGCTGCTCGACGAGATGAACTACGTGCCTTCGCGCCTCTACGCCAAGGGCCCGGAAATCTTCGCCCACTGCCAGGCGATCGCGCGGCGCTATGATCTCTACGGCCTCGCCGTGTTCCGCACGACCGTCATCTCATCGACCTGGGACGATGCGGAGAAACTCTGGCGCGTCGGCACCGATCGCGGCGACACGATGAAGGCGAAATTCCTCATCTGCGCCAACGGCACCCTTTCCAAGCCCAAGCTGTCGAAGATCCAGGGCATGGAGAACTTTAAGGGCCATTCCTTCCATTCGTCGCGCTGGGACTATGCCTATACCGGAAAGGACCTGTCCGGCCTGAAGGACAAGGTCGTCGGCGTCATCGGCACCGGCGCCTCCGCCGTGCAGGCGATCCCGCGCCTGGCGGGCGCGGCCAAGGCGCTCTACGTCTTCCAGCGCACCCCGTCCGGCATCGATCTGCGCAACGACCGGCCGACCGACCCGGACTGGGTCGCCCGGCTGCAGCCGGGCTGGCAGCAGGCGCGCCGCGCCAAACACATCCATGGGCGCCCTGGCGATGTGCGGAAGAAGGCCGAACTGTCGGCCCTGTCGCGCGAGGAGAAGATCCGCCAGCAGGAGAACGACAATATCGACCACATGATGCGCATCCACCGGCGCATCGAGGCGATCGTCGAGGACAAGGCGACGGCCGACGCGCTGAAGCCCTGGTACATGTTCATGTGCAAGCGGCCGTGCTTCGACGACGACTACCTGCCCGCCTACAACCGGCCGAACGTCCATCTGGTCGACACCCGGGGCAAGGGGATCACCGAAATCGACGCCCAGGGCCCGGTGTTCGAGGGTCAGAGTTATCCGTTGGACCTTTTGATCTACGCCACCGGCTTCGAGGTGCAGAAGACCGGCATCTATAACGAGATCCGCGGGCGGGACGGCCGGGAGATCAACGAGACCTACTCAGACGGCCTGCGCACCCTGTTCGGCGTGCACACCCACGGCTACCCCAACCTCTTCATCATGGGCGGCTATCAGGCCTCGTTCCAGTTCAACCTGACCTTCATGCTGCAGACCCAAGGCGACCACATCGCCGAGTGCATCCGCTACGCGCGCGACAACGACTATGCCGAGATCGACGTGTCGCCCGAGACGGAGGAGTGGTGGGTGCAGGAGGTGATCGCCCATCGCGGCAAGACCAGCCGCAACCAGGATTGCACGCCGGGCTACTACAATTTCGAAGGCGAGTTCAATCGCCGCCAGGACGGCAATTACAACGGCGGCTTCCTGCAATATTTCACCCACATGCAAGGCGTTCGCGGCGAACTCGACAAGCATTTCGTCTTTTCGAAGCGGTGAGGGGCCGCCGGCCAGGGTGACCCGTGAATCTCCCGCAACCGGTATCGTCTCGACGTAACCCGTCACTCACGGGCGCGCG
>DASQSO010000270.1:0-4385 GCA_035642335.1 Caulobacteraceae bacterium | reverse complement strand
CAGGGCTGCGAACATGTAGATCGTCACGGCGACCGTGGCGATGATGTAGATGCCGGCGACGATCATGGTCAGATCCGCTTCAGCAGGGCGGCGTAAAGCGCGAACAGGCCGAAGATCGCTACGCCGGCGACGATGTAGACGAGGTCCATGAGATTGGCTCCAGTTCTGGAACCACCGATATATCGTGGGCCGCCATCAAGGTTCGGCGGGCGATGAACAGCCTCACCATAAAGAAGAGATAAAGGTCGTTTCCGGTTGATCCGCGCTACGCGCCGGGTCAGCACATCGGGATGACACTTTCACCGTTCGATCTCGCCGCGGTGTTTCTCAGTCTCAGCGCCGTGATCGGCTGGCTGAATCTGAAGCTGTTTCGGCTGCCGCCCGGCGTTGCGATGCTGCTCGTCGGACTGGTGACCACGCTGACCCTTGTGGGCGTCGACCGTGCGGCGCCCGCCCTTGGGGTCGGGCGGGCCATGGGACAGATCGTCCGGCAGGTGGATTTCTCGACCGCCGTGCTGAGGTTCATGCTGGCCTATCTGCTGTTCGCCGGAGCCATGCATGTCGACTTCGAGGCGTTGAAGCGGCGCGGCTGGACGGCGGCGGTGCTGGCGACCATCGGGGTGGTCATTTCGGCGGGCGTGATCGGCGCCGGCTTCTGGCTGGTGGCGCGCGGGGTTGGCGTTTCGCTGTCCTTCGCCTGGGCTCTGGTGTTCGGCGTGCTGATCAGCCCGACCGATCCGGTGGGCGTGCTGAGCGCCCTGAAACGCACCAGCCTGGTCGCCGACATCCGCGCCCTGATCGAGGGCGAGGCCCTGTTCAACGACGGCGTCGGGGTGGCGCTGTTCGGCGCGGCCCTGGCCTTCGCGACCGGCGGCCGGGCCGTCGCGCCCTTGCCGATTGCCGGCCATGTTCTGGTGCAGGCGGGCGGCGGCGGCGCGCTGGGCCTGCTCGCCGGCTTCGTCGCCATCCAGGCGATGCGGTCCATCGACGACTATGTGGTCGAGGTCGGGATCACGCTGGCGCTCGCGACCGGCGTCTATGCTCTGGCCCAGGCCCTGGGCCTTTCCGGACCCATCGGCGTGGTCGTCGCCGGCCTGATGCTCGGCCGGCACAGCGGCCACGAGGCGATGAGCGAGCAGACCCGCCGCTATACCCGCGCCTTCTGGACCATCGTCGACGAGAACCTGAACGGGGTGCTGTTCCTGCTGGTCGGGCTGGAGGTGTTCGCGCTCAAATTCGACCTGATGGCGGACGTTCTGGCCGTGGCGGCGATCGCGCTGATCTTCATCGGCCGATGGGCCTCGATGGCCGGACCCTCGATCCTGCTGTCGCTGATCGATCCGGAGATCAAGCCGGGGCTGGTGGCCGTGCTCACCTGGGCTGGGGTGCGCGGCGGCCTTTCCGTCGCCATGGCGCTATCCCTTCCGCCGTCGCGCGAGCGCTCGATCATCCTGGCGGCGACCTATGTGGTGGTGGTGTTCTCGGTCATCGTCCAGAGCCTGACCCTGGAGCGGCTGATCGTCCGGCTGGGCTACGGCAAGGCCCTGGCTGAGGACGACGCCGACGCGGAGGCCGAATCCCCGGCCGCGATCGTCGTTTGATCGACCGCGGGGGCGCCCGGACGGCGCCGTGAGGCCGGCTGGGCGAACCGTGCTATGCTCCGAGCCCGCCTCGGAGGCCTTGAGAGCCATGAATCCGATCACCGTCTTCTTCGTCGCCGTCCTGTTGATCGCCGGCGCGCTGGCCGGCCAGTTCGTGCATCCGGCGCTGGCCGCGCCCTTCGTGCTTTTGGCCGCCGTCGTGGCGCTGTCGCTGAAGATGGCCAATGTCTGGCAGCGGTTCGTCGTCCTGCGCGCCGGCAACTTCCATGGCGTGAAGGGACCGGGCCTGTTCTTCATCTTTCCGATCCTCGACAACGTCGCCCAGGTGATCGACCAGCGCATCCAGACCACCGCCTTCAACGCCGAGCAGGCGCTGACCAAGGACACCGTGCCGGTCAATGTCGACGCCATCATCTTCTGGCGCGTGCATGACGCTCAGAAGGCGGCGCTGGAGATCACCGACTTCCGCCAGGCCATCGACCGGGTGGCGCAGACCTCGCTGCGTGAGATGATCGGCGCCTCCATGCTTTCCGCCCTGTTGGCCGAGCGCAAAGCCGCCGACGCTCAGCTGCGCGACGAGATCGCGTTGAAGACCGAGCACTGGGGCGTCTCGGTGAGCTCCGTTGAAATCCGCGACGTCGCCATTCCCGTCGCGCTACAGGACGCCATGTCCCGCCAGGCCCAGGCCGAGCGGGAAAAGCAGGCGCGGGTCATCCTGGGCTCGGCCGAGGCCGAGGTGGCGGCCAAGTTCGTCGAGGCGGCCCGGACCTACGGCGAGGACCCAATGGCCTTCCAGCTTCGCGCCATGAACATCATCTACGAGACCACCAAGGAGCGCGGCGCGACCATTCTGATCCCCACCGCCATGGTCGATTCCATGAACCCGACAACGGCTCTGGCCCTGGCGCTCGCCAACAAGGCGCCGCCCGAACCCGCGCCGCCGGCGCCCTCTTCACCAGCGCGGCGGGCGGCGAAACCTTGAAGTCGGCCGCGATTTTTCCATCGACGGAGGGGCGGCTTCCGAGCGTATAAGGTCCGCGCGTCACCTCGCCAGCGGCGCAATGCCGCTTGTATTCCTGTTGCAGTTGAGTGCGCTCGTCCCATGCCGCTCCCGTCCAGTCGCCGCGCCCAGGCCGCCGCCCATCTCGAAAGCGGCCTCAAGGCCCTGGCGGCGGGCGCGATCCCGGCCGCCCGCGCCAGCCTGCAGGCGGCGGTGGCGCTGGCGCCGTCCTGGGCCGAGCCGCGCTTTCAACTGGCCCGCGTCCACCACGCGGCTGGAGAGCGCGAACTCGCTGAGCAGAGCTTGCGCGCGGCGCGGGAGGCCGATCCCCAGCACGCCCCCTCCACCCACATGCTGGGCACGATGCTTTGCGATCGCGAAGCCTTCGTCGAGGCGCTGCCGTTGCTGCGCGAGGCGGCGACGCTCGAGCCGGATCAGGCTGAGTTCCAGCGCGATCTTGGCGTGTTGCAGCTCTTCGTCGGCGACATCGCCGCCGCGCGGATCAATCTGCACCGGGCCCTTGAACTCGATCCCCACGTCAAGGACATCCTTCCCACCCTGGTCCGCATGACCCGGATGGATTCCGGCGCCGCGGACGCCGAGCGGCTGTTCGATCTGACCCAGGCGCTGGTCGGCCGCATCGACGAGCTGCCGCGCGACGAACAGGTCCGGGTCTATTACTCGCTCGGCAAGGCGCTGGAGGACCGCGGCGACTATGACCGCGCCTTCGACGCCTTCACCAAGGCCAACGCCATGCATCGCCAGACCATCGCCTATGATGGCCCGGCGTTCGAGGCCCGCTTCCAGGCCATCGCCGACGCCTTCAACCCGGCGCTGTTCGAGCGGTTGGGGCGCGAAGGCGAGGGCGCCCAGAGCAACCGGCCCATCTTCATCGTCGGCATGCCGCGTTCGGGCACCACCCTGGTCGAACAGATCGTCAGCGCCCATCCCGACGTCAACGGCGCCGGCGAGATTGACCTGCTGCACCGCCTGGTCAGCGAGTCCAACGGGCCGGGCGGCTCGAAATTTCCCGACTGGGTCTCGGGCATGAATAGCCTCGACCTGCGCACCATCGGTCAGGTCTTCCTCGACGCCCTGCCGCCGGTTCTTCCCGGCCAGAGCCGCCAGACCGTCAAACGGCTGGAAAACTACCAGTATCTCGGCCTGATTCACCTCTGCCTGCCGAACGCGACCATCATCAACTGCCGACGCGATCCGCGCGACAGCGGCTTTTCCGCCTTCGCCATGCTGTTCCTGGAGGAACAGGGTTTCACCTACGATCTGGCCGAACTCGGACGTCATTGGCGCGCCTATGACCGCCTGATGGCGCACTGGATGGCGGTGCTGCCGCCGGGCCGGGTGCTGGAGGCGCCTTATGAAGGCGTCGTGGCCGACCTGGAAGGATGGACGCACCGGCTGCTGGAGCACTGTCAGCTCGACTGGGACGACGCCTGCCTGCGCTATTACGAGTCCAAGCGGCTGGTTCGCTCGGCCAGCTTCGCCCAGGTGCGTGAGCCGATCTACACCACCTCGCTGGATCGCTGGCGGCCGTTCGAGCGGTATCTGCGGCCCATGCTCGAGGCCATGGGAGAACCCTGGGCCGGCGGCGGCGTGGTCGAATGGGATGGATTGCGGGCGCGGCGGCGCGCGAGCCCTGCCCGTGCGACCGGAGCCTGAGGGGTAATCGGCGGCGCGGCGTCGGCCCGATGGTCAAAAAGCCGTTTCCGGCGGGCCGATCTGGTCAGGATTTCCTGAACGCGGCGGCCGGCCCGTTTCCGGTCCGA
>DASQSO010000269.1:0-3146 GCA_035642335.1 Caulobacteraceae bacterium | reverse complement strand
CTCTAGCCGTGTTCAGGGTGCGAAGACGTCAAGCTCGCAGCGACGGCCTGGCGGTCGGCCGGATCGACCGAGATGATCACCCGATCGCCCCGAGGCTGCGAGCGGGCGACCGCGCCGGCCGCGCGCGCCGCCTCCTCGGCGGTGTCGAAGTCGCAGAGCGCCACCCCGTTGTGCACCACTTCCCAGCGACCCAGGTGGCGCGTGATCTCCAAACGTTTCTGGGTCACGGCCTAGCTCCTCTTACTTCACAACGATCGAAAGCCTCGCGGGTTTCGCGTCGACCGGCGAATTCGCCGCCAATCGCCTTTCGACCCGTCGAACGCAGCTTTTCGGCGTCGCAAACGTTTCGTCAACCAAGGAGGGACGGTCGATGATTATGGAGAATCGACATGCGTAAGTTCTTAGCGGCCGCCACAGCGGCTCTTGGCATCTTGGGCGCGGCGACCGGTCAGGTCCAGGCACAAGGCCATCACGGTGGTGGCGGCTCGTTCCACGGCGGCTCGTCTCACGCAGGCGGGTTCCGCGGTGGCGGGTTCCATCGAGGCGGCTTCCGTGGCGGCGGCGCCCTAGCGGCTGGCGCCATCGGCTTCGGTCTCGGCGCAGCCCTGGCTTCGCCCTACTATTACGGGGGAGGCTACGACGGCTACTACGACGGTTACTACGACAACGGTTACGACGGCTACGATGCCTCGGCCTATGGCTGCGGCGGATGGCAGTGGGATCCTTACCGGCGCCAACAGGTGTGGGTGGGCGGATGCTAGGCTGACCGCCTTGATGGCTGATCGCCTTGGTTAAATCGGCCCGGCCCGACGTTTGCAATTCCAGACGCGGGCCGGGTCTGCTGCGATAACGGGTATAGGCTGGAAGCAGGCCAAGACGCCCGTGATCAGTTCGACGCTGTCGGCGAAGCTAGGCTTGGCGCCGCCGATCAACCTCCAACGAGAGGCGTTTCCGGGGCGAGGCCGGGCTGATATGCGCTAGGTCAGGTACGAATGCACGATGGGACCCAGTTCCTCGGCGGCCTGCACGCGCGGACCGCCGTTCGGCGCCGGCCGCGGGGACTCGGCGCCGCGGAATTTCGAACTGTCACGGTTCGTCCGCAGGTTCGCCAAAGGGGGTTCCATGGCTGTCGTCGTCCCGCAGCCGGTTGGCCGCGCCGTTCCATATTCGATCGTCCGCCATGGAGCCTGACATGCTCGCCTCGCGTCAGCCGCGGATGGTTGCAAAACCCGATGTCGCCATGGCGCCAGCCGCCGCGATCGTGGCGCTTTGCGTGCTGGTCGGCCTACCGGGCAAGGCGAGCGCCGGCGACGATGGCGGCGGCGCCCCGCCAACGGATCAAACCTTCGCCGTTCACGCCCAGTCGACCTTGATCGACCAGGCGGTGACGGACTTTCGCTCGCCCTATGTCGGCAAGAACAGCCTGACGCCGTCGCAGGGCCGCGAGACCTTCACCGCCACGCTTTACGCGGGTTTTCGCCCTTGGCGCGGCGGAGAGATCTGGATCGACCCGGAGATCGATCAGGGCTTCGGTCTCGATGACACCGAAGGCGTCGCCGGATTTCCCAACGGCCAGGGCGCCAAGGTCGGCAAGGTCGTCCCATACTTTCGGCTTCAGCGAATTTTCTTCCGCCAAACCATCGACCTGGGCGGCGAGCGCCAAAAGGTCGATGCCGGCCAGAACCAGCTGGGCGGATCGCAGACGGTCAACCGGCTGGTGTTCTGGGTCGGCAAACTGTCCGTCGTCGATATCTTCGACACCAACAAATACGCCCACGACGCGGCGAACGACTTCCTGAACTTTTCCTTGATCGACGCCGGCAGCTTCGACTACGCCGCCGACGCCTGGGGCTATACCTACGGGGCGGCGGTCGAATGGTATCAGGGGCGCTGGACGCTGCGCGGCGGCGCGTTCGACCTGTCCAGCGTGCCCAACGGCGCCGTGCTCGATCCCACCTTCGGCCAGGACCAGTATGTCGGCGAGATCGAGGAGCGCCACACGATCGGCGGCCAGGAGGGCCGGTTGATCGTGACCAGCTTCCTGACCCGCGGGCGGATCGGCGACTTCGCCGACGCCATCCGGCTCGCCGAGACGACCGGCCAGACGCCTGACACCGCGCTTGTGCGCCGCTATCGCAGCCGCGCCGGCATCAGCATCGACCTCGAACAGTCGGTGACGGACGATCTCGGCCTTTTCGCCCGCGCCGGCGTCGCCGACGGTCACGTCGAGCCCTACGAATACGCCGACATCGATCAGACGGTCTCCGGCGGCCTTTCGCTGAGCGGCAAACGCTGGGGCCGCGGGGACGACACCGTGGGCTTCGCCGGAGTCGTCAACAGCATATCGAAGATCCACCAGCAGTATCTCGCCGACGGCGGTCTCGGCATCCTGGTCGGCGACGGCAAACTGCCGCATCCGGGGCCGGAGGAGATCATCGAGACCTATTACAAGATCGCCGTGACCGCGAACACAGCGCTCACCTTCGACGCCCAGCTGGTCGGCAACCCCGCCTACAACCGCGACCGCGGCCCCGCGCCCATCTTCGCCGCGCGTCTGCACGCGCAGTTCTGAGCGGACTTGCAACGGTTCTTGTTCCGCCGCGGCATATCGGCTCTTAGTCACGGCCCCGCGCCGCGGCATTGGATGTGTTGCAGCTTGTTCGTCTTGTCTCCCCTTTCGGCGACCGCGCGTTCGCCGCGATCCGAACCGGTGGCCTGAAGCCGTGTGCGGCATCGCGGGCATTGTCATGCGCAATGGCCGGCCGGTCGACGAGGCGCGGCTGGACGCTCTGGCGCGCGCCATCGCCCACCGGGGGCCGGATGGCGTCGGCCGGTTCACGGCCGGGCCGATCGGCCTCATAAACACGCGGCTGGCGATCATCGACCTGAAGACCGGCGACCAGCCGCTGTTCGACGCCGAGGGCGCGGTCCTGGTCGCCAATGGCGAGATCTACAATGATCCCGAGCTTCGCGCGGCGCTGGTCGACGCCCCCTACCGGACCGGATCGGACTGCGAGTCCCCCTTGCGGCTCTACCGCCGCGAGGGGACGGATTTCGCGGCAGACCTGCGCGGCATGTACGCCATCGCCCTCTACGATCCAGGCGCAGGGCAGGTGGTTCTGGCGCGCGACCCGTTTGGCATAAAG
>DASQSO010000268.1:0-4397 GCA_035642335.1 Caulobacteraceae bacterium | reverse complement strand
CAGGCCATGGACGCGCTGGCGACCGTGATCGCCGAAAACATGGAGAACCCGGCGCTCGAGCTGATGTGGGGCGCACCCGGAACCCTGCTGGCGGCCCTCTTCATGCACCGCGCCACCGGCGAGGCGCGCTGGAGCGACCTGTTCAGGACCGGCGCCGAGGCGCTGGAGCGCAGCTATGTCTTCGACGAGGCGGCGGGCTGTTTCCTCTGGGCGCAGAACCTCTACGGCGAGCCGCCCGCATGGCTGGGCGCCGTGCACGGCTTCGCCGGCAACGCCTATGTGCTCTGGGCTGGACGTGATCTGCTCGAGCCTGAGATTTGGGCGCAATGGTCGTCCAGGCTCGGCCAGACGTTCGTTGCGACGGCGCAGTGGGATGGGGCGCACGCCAACTGGTCGGCCTTTCAACCGCCGCGGGCCAACATCATGGTGCAGCACTGCCATGGCGCGCCGGGCATGGTCACCTGCCTTGGCCTGCTGGACGAGCCGATCGACGATGTGCTGCTGGCCGCCGGCGAACTGACCTGGACCGCCGGGCCGCTGACCAAGGGCGCCAATCTCTGTCACGGCACGGCCGGCAATGGCTATGCCTTCCTGAAGCTGTTCGAGCGCACCGGCGACCAGCTCTGGCTGGATCGGGCGCGGGCCTTCGCCATGCACGCCATCGCCCAGAGCGACGCCGAGGCGCAAGCCCTCGGCCAGCGCCGCTACAGCCTGTGGACCGGTGATCCGGGCGTGGCGGTCTACCTGCTGGACTGCATCAAAGCCCGCGCGCGGTTTCCGACCATGGATGTGTTCTAGGCCGGCTCTTCGTCCTTGGCCTGCTCACGCAGATAGGGTTCGACCGGGCCTTGCAGCTTGATGGTCAGGGGGTCGCCGCGGCGGTCCTTGGTGGTTCCGACGGCGACGCGGATCCAGCCTTCGCTGACGCAGTATTCCTCGACATTGGTCTTCTCGGCGCCCTTGAAGCGGATGCCGACGCCGCGCTCCAGCAAGGCCGCGTCGTAATATGGGCTGCGTGGATTGGTCGCCAGGCGGTCGGGAAGCGCTTCGGGGGTCTCGTCAGCCATTGGGTTTGCCCTTCTTCGATCGCTTGGGTTTGAAGCCCTTGGCCTGACGCTCGGGCCGCTCCGGCCGCTCCGGCCGCGGCCCCTCGCCCGGCCGGGCCTTCTTATAGGGCGGACGCGGCCGGCCGGAAGGGGCGTTGCGGTCGCGCGGCGGCAGCGGCGCGTTGTCGTCCAGCCGATAGATGTGGCCGCCGTCGCTGTCGCCCTTGGCCGCCGCCGCCTCGAACCGTTCGGCGGCCTCGGCGGTGACCTGGAAGCGGGTCTCGCGCTCGAACACCCGGATGGCGCCGATGTCGCGCTTGGTGGCGTGACCACGGCGGCAGAGCATGGGCAGAAGCCAGCGCGCCTCGGCGTTCTTGTTGCGGCCGAGGTCGATGCGGAACCAGACCGCCTCCTCGAAGCCCGGCCGCGGCGCCTCGGGCGTGCGTTCGCCGCGCGGCTGGGCGGGGTTGTAAGGCGTATAGGCCGGCTCGGTGTCGGCCAGGTCTTCCGGCGCCGGCATGCGCGTGCGGGCCAGGCGCACATAGGCGGCGGCGATCTCCTCCGGCGAACGCTGGGCCATCAGGGCGCGGGCGACGGCGAGGTCGTCCTCCGAGGCGTCGAGGGACGGACTGACCTCGTCGATCAGCCGCTCCTGGTCCTTGGCGCGGATCTCCTCGGCGGTGGGCGCGGCCTGCCAGATGGCCTCGATATGCGCCGACTTCAGCAGCATCTCGACGCGCCGGCGGCGCGGATGCGGGACCAGGATGACGCAGACGCCCTTGCGCCCGGCCCTGCCCGTCCGCCCCGAACGGTGCTGCAAGGTCTCGCGGTTGTTCGGGATGTCGGCATGGATGACCAGGTCGAGGTCGGGGATGTCGATGCCGCGCGCGGCGACGTCGGTGGCGACGCAGACCCGGGCGCGGCGGTCGCGCAGGGCCTGCAGGGCATGGTTGCGCTCGTTCTGGGTCAGCTCGCCGGAGAGGGCGACGACGTTGAAGCCGCGTTCGACCAGGTTGGCGTGCAGTTTGCGCACCGCCTCCCGCGTGGCGCAGAAGACCAGGGCCGCGCCGGATTCGAAGTAGCGCAGCACGTTGACGGTGGCGAGTTCGACCTCGTTCGGCGCGACACGGACGCAGCGGTATTCGATGTCGCTGTGCGCGGTGTCCGACGAGCCGACCACCAGGCGAAGGGCGTCGCGCTGGTAGGTTCCGGCCAGGGCGATGATCGGCCGCGGCAGGGTGGCGGAGAACAGCAGCGTGCGGCGGCTCGCTGGGGTGGCGTCGAGAATCTCCTCCAGCTCCTCGCGGAAGCCGAGGTCGAGCATCTCGTCGGCCTCGTCGAGGACGACGGCGCTTAAGGCGTCGAGCTGCAGCTGGCCGCGCTCCAGGTGGTCGCGCAGGCGCCCCGGCGTGCCGACCACGATCTGGCATCCCTGTTCCAGGGCGCGGCGTTCGGCGCGCGGGTCCATGCCGCCGACGCAGGCGACGATCCTGGCGCCGGCATAGAGCCATTGCAGCTCGCCGCGCACCTGCATGGCCAGCTCGCGGGTCGGGGCGATGATCAGGGCGAGCGGCGCGCCGGCGGGCGCCAGGGTTCCATCGGCGTCGAGCAGCACATCGGCGAGCACCAGCCCATAGGCGACGGTCTTGCCCGAGCCGGTGCGCGCGGAGACCAGCAGGTCGCGGCCCTTGGCCTCGGGCTCGAGCACCGCGTGCTGGACCGGCGTCAGGGTCGCATAGCCGCGCTCGGCAAGCGCGTTGGCCAGCGCCGGATGGATATGAGGGGAAGGCATGGCGCGCGCCTTACGCCATTGGCCAGGCGGGAGCTAGCGTGGCGTCCGGGTGTGTATTGATGCGCATTATCGCTTGTGCAGTCAGCGCCTATGTGTATCATACACACGTGAACAGCCGCGAGGTGATCCGGACCCTTGAGGCGGACGGCTGGTTCGAGGTGGCCCATAAGGGGTCGCACAAGCAATTCCGCCATCCGACCAAGCCCGGTCGCGTCACGGTCATTCACCCGTCGAGAGACTTTGCGCCCGGGACCTTCCGCTCGATGGAAAAGCGATCCGGTCTGAAGCTGAGGTAAGCCAATGCAGCACTATGTGGCCCTGATTCACAAAGACGCCGACAGCGATTATGGCGTTTCCTTTCCCGACTTTCCCGGGGCGATCACGGCTGGCCGCACCCTGGACGAGGCCCGCGCCATGGCTGAGGAGGCATTGGCCTTCCATATCGAAGGGATGGTCGAAGATGGCGAGGCCGCGCCGGAACCGTCTTCTCTTGAGACGATCATGGCCGATCCCGAAAATCGCGATGGCGTTGCGATCCTGGTCAGCGTCGCGCCGCAGACGGTGAAGGCTGTGCGGATCAACATCACCATCCAGGAAGACGTCTTGCGCGAGATCGACGCCTTCGCCGAAGCCCATGGCCAGACCCGATCGGGGTTCCTGGCCGCCGCCGCCAAGAAAGCGATCGAGCGCGAACCGGCTTAACCGGACGGAAGGCGGTTTTACTTGGTCTTGAGGTCCGGCCGCGAGGCCAGGAAGGCGGCTTTTTCCGCCGCGGTCAGCACCTTGCCGCGTTTTTGCCGGCTGACCTTGGGGGTCGGCGGGGCGAAGGTCTGGGTATCCCCCGGGCGCGGCTTGGCGGCCGGCGGCGTCTTGCCGATGGTCGGCTTCATGAACTTGGCCCCCTCGCCGCCGAATCTATTTCGGATCAGGCAGACCTAGCACGCGCTTGGACACCACGTTGAGGTTCACCTCGGAGGTGCCGCCCTCGATCGAGTTGGCCTTGGCGCGCAGCCAGCCGCGCACGGCGGCCAGTTCGTCGGACTCGAAACCCTCGCCTTCCCAACCGAGGCCTTGCGCGCCGAGGGCCTCGATCGAGAGCTCCGTGCGGTCCTGGGCGATCTTGGCGCCGGCGTATTTCATGATCGAGGTGGCGGCGCTGGGGCCCTGGTTGGCCTTGGCCTCCAGGGCGGCGCGCTGGACGGTGAGCTGAAAGGCGCGGGTCTCCATCTGGTGCTCGATGATCCGCTTGCGCAGGTCGGCGTCGGAGAGCCGCCCGTCGTCGTCAAGGCCGACATAGCGCTTGGCCAGGGCGACAACGCCCACCGGCGCGCCGCCGAGGCCGCCGCCACCGCCGCCGAGGCCGGTGGAGATGTTGTCGCGCTCGAACTGCAAAAGCCGCTTGGCGATGGACCAGCCGCCGTTCAGCGGCCCCATCAGGTTTTCCTTCGGCACCTTCACGTCGGTGAAGAAGGTCTCGCAGAACGGGCTCGTCCCATTGATAAGCAGGATCGGCCGGGTTTCGACGCCGGGCGTCTTCATGTCGATGAGCAGGAAACTGA
>DASQSO010000267.1:0-6200 GCA_035642335.1 Caulobacteraceae bacterium | reverse complement strand
GCGCAGATCGATGCGGGCGAAACCGAGATCGAGGATGCGTGACTGCTGATCGAGCTTGTCGAGCTGATCGAGCGCCGCGGAGGTCCCATCGGCCGGCAGTTCGATCAGCCCGCCATCCTTGGTGCGCAGGTCCCAGCGGCGATCGTCGACCCGCACGACCGCGTCGAGCTTGTCCACCAGCCGCGGCCGGGGCCGCAACAGCTTGAGCATGGCCGGCGCCGCCTGGTCGGCGCCCTGGCCCACCACCAGCGGCAGGTCGGTGAACTGGTCGGGGTCCGCCTCGGGAATGGCGCGGCCCGTATCGTCGATGACCAGGGTGCGGCCGGCATGCTGCCAAACGGCCATGGTCTGGCGCTGGGTGACGGCGATGATGATGGTGTCGGGCAAAAGCCGCACGACCTTGGCCGACTTGACCCAGCCGACCCGTTCGACGCGGCCGCGCAGGGCGCCCAGGTCGAGGTGCAGGATCGGCTGGTTCTTGCCGAGAGCGGCGGCTTTCAGGATATCGGCGGCGGCGGCGGGGGTCGCGCCCTGGACCTGCACGGTGGCGACCCTGAGGCCCAGGTCGATCAGGCCGCGGTCGATGGCGGCGATGGCCTGGTCGCGCATCCGATGCACATGCGGGTCGGTGGCGAGGACGGCGGCAACGCCCGCCAGCACGATCACGGCGGCGAGGCTGACGGCGGTCAACGGCGCCAGGCCCAGGCTCTGGGCGGCGGCCAGCTTGGCGGGGGCGTAGGGCTTGGATTTCGCGGGCTTGGCCGGACGCCGCGGCCGCCGCGCGACCTTGGGCCGGGCATGACTGCGAACGCGGCTAGGCGGCCCCCCTCGCATCGCCGCGGCCATAGGCATCCTCCACAATCCAGCCCACCAGGTCATCAAACCCCACGCCCCGGTGCGCCGCCTGCTCTGGAACGAGCGAAGTGGGCGTCATGCCGGGCTGGGTGTTGACCTCCAACAGGACCAGAATGTCGTTAATGTCGTCATAACGAAGGTCGGCGCGCGTAACCCCCCGGCAACCAAGCGCGGCATGGGCGAGTTCGGCCATGCGCATGGCTCGATCGCCTACGCCAACAGGGATTCGCGCCGGCAGGACGTGGGATGAGCCGTCCTCGCCGTACTTGGCCTGAAAGTCGTAAAAACCCGTGCGCGGCACGATTTCCGTAACCGTCAGCGCCTCGCCGTCCATCACCGCGACGGCGAGTTCGAAGCCACGAATATAGGGTTCGATGAGGACCTCGTCGCCGAAGGTCCATGACGGCGCGACCAACTCCTGCGGCGGACTGTTGGCGCCCTCGAAGACCAGGAAGACCCCGACCGACGAGCCCTGGGCGTTCGGCTTGACCACATAGGGCGGCTTCATGACGTGATCGCGGGCGGCCTCGAAACGGTCGAACAAGCCGCCGCCGGGCACGCTGACGCCGGCCGCGCCCATCACTGCCTTGGCCTTGACCTTGTCCATGGCCAAGGCCGAGGCCAGCACGCCGCAGTGGCTGTAGGGCAGGCCCAGGGTCTCCAGCACGCCCTGAACCGTCCCGTCCTCGCCCCAGACGCCATGCAAGGCGTTGAAGACCACGTCTGGCTTCAGCCCGGCCAGCACATCGGCGACGTCGCGGCCGGCGTCGATGCGGCTGACCTTGGCGTCCAGCCGCTCCAGCGCATCGGCGCAGGCCGCACCGGAGATCAGCGAGACCGATCGCTCGGGCGACAGGCCGCCCAACAGCACCGCGACGTGACGACCGGTCAGGCGAGACATGGCGGGCGCGAATCCTTCTTCTGGAGGTGAGACAGGCTGTTAAGCCGGATCAAGGCCGAGGGAAAGCGGGCCGTCTCTCTGGTCGCGGAAAGGTCGTAGGATGGCGCTAGATCGCTTCCCGACGCTCCAGCCTCATCCTCATGCCGTCTTTTGGCCGCAGCGTGATGCGGGTCTGCAGCTTGATCTCCTGGCCGTCCGCCAGCCGCGGCTGGTAGCGCTGGGCCAGCACCGCCAGGATCAGGGCGGCCTCGGTCATGGCCAGCACCGCGCCGATGCAGACGCGCGGACCGCCGCCGAACGGCAGGTAGGCGAAACGCGGCCGCCCGACGCTATTCTGAACGTTGAACCGCTCCGGATCGAACCGCTCGGGCCTGTCCCAGAGGGCGCGATGGCGATGCAGCACCCAGGGCGAGATGGCCACCTGGGTTCCGGCCTTCACCTTCACCCCGCAGATTTCGTCGTCCTTCAGCGCCACCCGGGTCGAGATGCCCGGCGCCGGCGGATAGAGGCGCATGGCCTCCTCGATCACCATGCGCGCATAGGGCAGACTGGCGATGTCGTCGGCGGTGGGCGTATGGCCGCCGAGCACCGCGTCCAGCTCGGCGTGCAGCCGCGCCTCGACGGCCGGATGCTGTGACAAGAGGTACCAGACCCAGGTCATGGTCACCGCGGTGGTCTCGTGACCGGCCATGAAGATGGTGATGACCTCGTCGCGCACCTCCTTGGCGTTGAGGCCGGCGCCGTTGTCGGGGTCCTTGGCGGCGACCAGCCGGGTCAGCAGGTCTTTGGGTGCGGCGTCCAGGTTCTTCTCGCGCTCGGCGATCATCCGGTAGATGGCCGCGTCCATGTTGGCGAAGTCGTCGTGGATGGCCTTTTCCTTGGCGTCCATGCGCCGCGGCCCGATGATCGGCATGATGTCGAGGAGGCTGAAGTTCAGCGCCGACTGAGTGGCGCCCAGGGTCCTGCCGGTCAGTTCGACCAGGCCTTCGGCATCGGACGAAAACATGGTCCTGCAGATGATCTGCAAGGTCAGGTCGGTCATCTCCTCGGCGATATCGACCTGCGGGTCGTTGGCCAGCGCGTCCCAATGCAGGCGGAAGGCTTCGGTGGTCTCGGCCATGGCGGGGGCGTAGGACGCGACGCTGCGAGGATCGAACGACGGCGCCATCACCTTGCGGTGGGTCTTCCAGGTCGCGCCGTCGCTGCCCAGCAGGCCCTCGCCGAACATGGCGGTGAAGAAGCGCTTCTCCATGGCCGTCTTCGGATAGTTGGCGACATTGTCCAGCAGCACGCGCCGCACCCCGTCAGGGTCATTGACCCACAGCATCCGGCCGAACAGCGATTTCGGCTTGAACACCGGCTGCTCGAAGACCGCCAGCTGCAGCATCTCGTAGGGATTGGCGTTGGCGGCGCGCAGCTGCTTGAGGAGAGACAGCGGCTTGAGCGGCGGCGGCGCCGTTCCGGCCAGAAACGGGGTCTCGACAACTTCGCTGACAGTCATCGGCCTTGCTCATCCTGGCGTTCGATTTCGCCGAGGCTAACCGATGCGGCGTAAAGACGGTCGTTAATTCGGGTTCATCTGGCCTATACTTCCCGTCCGATCCGTTTGATCTCCCACTCAAGTTCGACGCCGAACTTCGCCGCCACCTCGGCGCGCACCACCTCGCCCAGGCCTTCCAGGTCGGCTGCGGCGGCTTCGCCGGTGTTGATCAGGAAGTTGGCGTGCTGGTCGGAGAATTGGGCCGCTCCATAGGGCTTGCCGCGCCAGCCGGCGGCGTCGACCAGCCGCCAAGCTGAGTCCCCCGGCGGGTTCTTGAAGGTCGAGCCGCCGGTCTTTTCGCGGATCGGCTGACTGGCCTCGCGCCGGGCGGTGATCTCGTCCATGCGCGCGGCGATGGCGGCCGGGTCATCGGGACGCCCCTGGAATATCGCCCGAGTCCAAATTATGCCCGGCGGCGCGTTGCTGTGCCGATAGCTGTACCCCAAGTCTTGCAGCTCAAACATGCGAAGCTCGCCGGTAAAGTCGTCTGCTGACGCCCCGATCAACACGTCTTTGGTCTCACGCCCGTAGCAGCCAGCATTCATCGTCAAAGCGCCGCCGACCGTTCCAGGGATGCCGGCATAGAATTCCAATCCGGCGATGCCGGCCTTTGCGGCAGCGCGCGCCACGGCGGAATCCAACGCCGCGGAGCCAGCGATGACCCTGGAGTTCTCAGCGTCGATATGAATTGCAGCGAACTCGCGGCCAGTCAGTCGGATCACAACCCCTTCGATTCCGCCATCGCGGACAATCAGGTTGGAACCGACGCCAAGGATCGTGCGTGGAACCTCATCCGGCAGCTGATCAAGGAAGTCCGACAGATCTTGAGGATCGGCGGGAAGGAAGAGAACATCCGCCGGTCCGCCGACGCGCAGCCAGGTGAACGGCGCCAACGGCTCGTCGAACAGCAGCCGGCCCCGCGGTCGCGGCAGGCGATCGCGCCAGCTCATGACGCCTGCAGCGCCGCCAGCCCCGCCGGCAGGGCATAGGCCCAGCTGGTGATGTCGCCGGCGCCCAGGCAAACCACCAGGTCGCCGGCCCTGGCCTCCTCGGCGACCACGGCGGCCAGGGCGTCCGGGCCCTCCAGCGCGATGACCCGGCGATGGCCCCAGCGACGCAGGCCGTCGACCAGGCCGTCGCGGCTGGCGCCCTCGATCGGCGCCTCGCCGGCCGGATAGACGTCGGCGACGATCACCGCGTCGGCGTCGTTGAAACAGGCGCAGAACTCCTGGAAGAGGCCGCTCAAGCGCGAATAGCGGTGCGGCTGCACCACCGCGATCACCCGGCCGTTGGTCACCGCGCGGGCGGAGCGGAGCGCCGCGGCGATCTCCACCGGATGGTGGCCATAGTCGTCGATCACCCGCACTCCGCCGGCCTCGCCGGTGGGGGTGAAGCGACGGCGCACACCGGCAAAGCCGGTCAGCCCCTCGCCGATCGCCGCCTCGGAGACGCCCAGTTCGCGCGCCACGGCGATGGCGGCCAGGGCGTTGCTGACGTTGTGCTCGCCGGCCATGGGCAGGTGCAGGCCGGCCAGGGTGGTCGGCGCGCCGCCAAGCGGCGTGATCACGACGTCGAAATCCGCGCCGCCGGCGCCCATGGCGATATTCACCGCTCGCACCTCGGCCTGCGGGTTGAGGCCATAGGAGACCAGCCGGCGGTTCTCCACCCGCGCGGCCAGGGCCTGGACCTCCGGATGGTCGGTGCAGACCACCGCGAAACCATAGAAGGGGACATTCTCGACAAAGTCCTGGAAGGCCTTCTTCACCGCGTCGAAGTCGCCGTAATGGTCCAGGTGCTCGGGGTCGATATTGGTCACCACCGCGACGGTGGATTTCAGGCGCAGAAAGGTGCCGTCGCTCTCGTCGGCCTCGACTACCATCCAGTCGCCCTCGCCCACCTTGGCGTTGGCGCCGTAGGCATTGATGATGCCGCCATTGACCACGGTCGGGTCCATGCCGCCGGCGTCGAGCAGGGCGGCGATCATCGAGGTGGTGGTGGTCTTGCCGTGGGTGCCGCCGACGGCGACGGAAAACTGCAGCCGCATCAGCTCGGCCAGCATCTCGGCGCGGCGAACCAGCGGCAGCCGGCGCTCGCGGGCGGCGAGAATCTCCGGATTGTCGGGGCGGATGGCGGTCGAGAACACTACCGCCGAGGCGCCGTCGAGCTGGGCGCCGTCATGGCCGACGAAGATCTTGGCGCCCAGGCTCTCCAGCCGCTCGGTGTTGGCCGAGGCCTTGGCGTCGGAGCCCTGCACCACATAGCCGATGCGCAGCATGATCTCGGCGATGCCGCTCATGCCGATGCCGCCGATGCCGACGAAGTGGATGGGTCCGAGGTCGAAGGGGGCGGGACGGCGGTTCATGGGCGCAGTTGACTGTCCAGTGGCCAACAAATCAATCGTCCACCAGCCGCTTGGCCAGCAGCAGGCGCTCTTCGGTCTGGTAGCCGATAGCGTGGTAGAAACCGGCCGCCCCGGCGTTCTCAATGCGCACCATCAGCTGCATCTTCGGCATGCCGCGGGCCGCGACCCACGCCTCCGCCGCGCGCATCATCGCCTCACCGAGCCCGCTCTTGCGACGGTCGGGAGCGACGGCGAGATAGTAGACCCAGCCGCGATGGCCGTCGGCGCCGACCATGACGGTGGCGACCAGCCGGCCGTCTTCGTGGCTGGCGAGGATGGTCGAGGTCGCGCCCTCGAAGGCGCGGCGCGCGTCGGCGCGAGGATCGTTCCAGGGCCGGGTGAGGCCGCAGGTCTCCCAGAGGGCGACCGCGGCTTCGATCTCGTCGGGGCGGAGGTCGATGATGGGTAAGGTCATGCGGACACTCGCCCCTCAGTCCGCTTCGCGGACAGCTCCCCACAGGGTGGGGAGCAGCTCGGCGTCGCGGATCCTCCCCAACCCCGTT
>DASQSO010000266.1:0-2925 GCA_035642335.1 Caulobacteraceae bacterium | reverse complement strand
CTTCGCCTATGATCGCGCCTTCCAGGCCAGCGGCATCCAGGTCGCCCCGCTGATGATGCCGCTCGGGCCTGAGGTCTTCACCTTCCCCGATCTCAGCCGGCGAAGCTTCCATGGCCTGCCGGGCCTTTTGGCGGACTCGCTGCCCGACACCTATGGCGACACCCTGATCGACGCCTGGCTGGCGACCCAGGGCCGCGCGCCGGAAAGCTTCAACGCGATCGAACGTCTCTGCTACGTCGGATCGCGCGGCATGGGGGCGCTGGAGTTCGCCCCCGCCCAGGGCCCCCGTGCGCGCCGCGCCAGCCGGATCGACATCGACGCCCTGGTCACGCTCGCCTCCGAGGTGCTGACCCACCGCAACGACCTGCGCGGCTCGTTCGCCCGCGACCACAAGGCCGAAGCTCTGCGCGACATCCTGAAGGTCGGGACCTCGGCCGGCGGCGCCCGCGCCAAGGCCGTGATCGCCTGGAACCCGCAAACCAATGAGGTCCGCTCCGGCCAGGTCCCCGCCGGACCGGGCTTTGGCTACTGGCTCTTGAAGTTCGACGGCGTCGCCGGCGACAGGGACAAGGAGTTGGCCGATCCCCAAGGCTATGGCGCCGTCAAGTACGCCTACGCCCGGATGGCCGGCGCCGCCGGAGTCACGGTGGCCGAATGCCGGCTGCTGGAGGAAGGCGGCCGCGGGCACTTCATGACCAGGCGGTTCGACCGCCCACCCGGCGGCGGCAAGCTGCACATGCAGTCGCTGGCGGCCATGGCCCATCTGGATTTCAACGACCAGAACGCCAATTCCTATGAGCAGGCGCTGCTGGTCATGCGGCGCCTCGATCTGCCGATGGCGGCGCTCGAGGAACAGTTTCGGCGGATGACCTTCAACATCATCGCCCGCAACCAGGACGACCACGTCAAGAACATCGCCTTCCTGATGGACCGGGCGGGCGCCTGGAGCCTGTCACCAGCCTTTGACATGACCTGGAGCTATAATCCGGCCGGCCAGTGGACCGCGCGCCATCAGATGTCCATGAACGGCAAGCGCGACGGCTTCACCCTGGCCGATTTCACCGCCTGCGCCGAGACCATCCCGCTCAAACGCGGCCGGGCCGGAACCATCGTCAAGGAGGTGGAAGCCGCCGTCGCCCGCTGGCCGTCCTTCGCCGAGGAGGCCGGCGTCAGCGACGCCTGGCGCCGAACGATCGACCCCTCGCTGCGCATCGGCGCCGCCGCGCCGAAATAGGTTGGCCGCCGCGCAAAAAAGACTTCTCCCGGAGGGAGAAGTCTGGCGGGCGTCGATCTCAGCCCAGTTGCTGACTCGCCATCCGCCCGATGTCGGCGAAGACGGCCGCCACCCGCGCGGCCGAGGGCGCCCCGCCCTGGGCGTAGGCGCAGATCAGCACCGGCGCGTCCGGCCTCGGCCAGACCACGGCGATGTCGCCGAACGCGTCCTTGCCGTTATTGCCGGTCTTGTCGGCGATCCTCCAGGCCTTGGGCAGGCCGCCGCGCAGCCGGTCGTCGCCGGTCTTGCAGTCGACCATCCAGCCGGTGAGGCGCTGGCGCGAGGCCGGCGACAGCACCTTGCGCAGCAGAAAACGGTTCAGGTTTGCGGCCATGGCGGCGGGCGTGGTGGTGTCGCGCGGATCGCCCGGCGGCGAGCGGTTCAGCACCGGCTCGTTGTGGTCAAGCCGCGTCACCTTATCGCCCGTCGCGCGCCAGAAGCCGGTCAGGGCGGCCGGACCGCCGACCCGCGCCAGCAAGAGGTTGGCGCAGGTGTTGTCGCTGTATGACACCGCCGCCGCGCACATCGCGGCCACCGACATCGCGCCCTTGGCCAGGTTCTGTTTGGCCACCGGCGCATACCAGTCCGGCACGTCGGCGGGCCCGTAGGCGATCATCGACTCCAGCCGATCCTGGCCGCGATCGACCCGCGCCAGGACCAGCGCCGCCAGCGAGGCCTTGAACGTGCTGCACATGACGAACCGCTCATCGGCGCGCCAGGCCAGCTTGCCACCCGTGGCCAGGTTCTCGGCATAGAGCCCGATCCGCCCCCCGGTGTCGCGCTCGTAAGCAGCGAGCGCGGGTGGAGCATCCTGGGCCAACGCCGGCCATGCGGCCAGGACCGGGGCGGCGGCCAGCAGGGTGCGTCGATCCAGTTTCATCAAGCGTCCTCCTTGCCAGCTGTCGTGGCTTGATGCAGCCGCCGGTATTCGTCCAGCGTCTCCGTGATAGAGGTTTGGCGCCGCCGATGCGCGCAAGGGCAGGACGATGACGACGATCACGGCCGTCGAGGCCTACGACATCCGATTTCCGACCTCGCGCTTCCCCAGCGGCGCGGCTTGGAGCCGAACGGGGAGCCAAGCGTGAGCGCGCGCCGGCAGAAGGTGCTGGTGCTCTATCTGGCCAACTCGGCCCTCGACGCGCCCGTCATCGCCTGGGCTCAGTACGACGGCGCCGGCGAGGTGCTGCACATGGCCGGCGACCAGGACGATCCGCCCTACGCCACCGGCCTGGCGGCGCTGAAGGCCGGCTGGCGCCTCTTCCAGGCCTCGCAGCTTTTGCCGCACCCGCGCGGCGAAGAGTTTGACCTGGCCTATCTCAAGTACGAATTCTTCTTCGAACAAATGGTCGAGGTCGCGTCATGACCGATCTTCCCCTGCTGAGCTCCGCCCAGATGGCCCGCTTCGTCGCTCGCGGCTTCCTGCGCTTCGACGCCGCCGTGCCCGAGGCCATCAACGCCCAGTTCATGGCCGAGGCCGGCCAGGCGCCCGAGCTCGAGCCCGGCGACAGGTTCATCAAGGCCCAGCGCCAGGTCCTGGCCAGAAGCGCCATTCCCGAGGCGCCGGCCGGAACCCCGCTGGCCGAGGTCTATGCGCCGGAGAGCGCGCTCGGTCGGCTGATGGCCCTGCCCCTGGTGCGCGGCGCCCTGCGCAG
>DASQSO010000265.1:0-3841 GCA_035642335.1 Caulobacteraceae bacterium | reverse complement strand
GCGTTCGACGGTGATCATGGGTGGCCCGAACGAGTCGGGCCATGACGATCAGAACTAGGCCGGCTGCATGGCCGCGGCGCGGTCGATGACGCTCTGCACATAGCCGCTGCGGGCGTCGAACTCCTTGGCGATGGTGTCATCGCTGTCCTGCAGCGCCTGAACGTCGGTCTGGGCGAAACCAATGATGCCCATGGTCTCGTAGCCGTCGCGGATGGTCTGGCCCCAGAGTCCGATGTCCTTGACGATCGGCACGATGCGGGTGAACAGCGAGGTGCGGAACATCGCCATGAAGCCGGAATCGTACATGTGCTCGGCGCACTTGGCGGGATCGAGCCCCAGGGTCCTCCACACCTCGACCGCGTCGAAGCGGTCGCGCATCAGATAGCAGGCCTCCAGCAGGAACTCCTCGCGCTCGTCCCGCTCGTGCTGGGTCAGCTGCGGGTAGAAGTCGCGCAGCGCCAGCCGCCCGAAGGCGACGTGGCGGCTCTCGTCCTGCATCACATAGGCGTTCACCGCCGCCGCCAGCGGGTTTTGCGCGTGATCGCGGATCTGCTGGAAGGCGGCCAGGGCCAGGCCCTCGATCACCACCTGCATGCCCAGATAGGTCATGTCCCAGCGGCTGTCGCGCAGCACCTGGTCGATCAGCTCCTGCAAGGGCGCGGTCATCGGATAGGCGACGCCAAACTTCTCGAGCAGGCGCTTGTAGCTCTCGACGTGGCGCGCCTCGTCGATCACCTGGGTGGAGGCGTAGAACTTGGAGTCGATGTCCGGCACCTGGGTGACGATCTTGGCGGCGCAGATCAGCGCGCCCTGTTCGCCCTGCATGAACTGGCTGATCTGCCAGCCCTGGAAGTGGCGGCGCACCTTGGCCTTTTCCTGCCGCGACATGGCTTCGTACTGGGCCATGCCGCTGATCGGCAGCATCGCCTCGGGCAGCTGCTCGGGATTGTCCTCGTCAAGTTCCTGGGTCCAGTCGATGCGGGTCTCGGCGTCCCACTGCATCTCGACGCCCTTGCGGTAGAGACCCATCATGGCGGCGCGGCCGTCGTCGTAGTCCCAGTTGAAGGCGACGTCGAAGTCCTGCGGGACGGTCCAGCGGGACCCTTCGGGGGCCGGAAAAGGATAGCGATCGGCAAGCTTGGGCACGGGGCGATGTCCTTCCAATTGCGGCTCTAAGCGGCCGCACACGGCCATTATGCGCCCGCAAACCCCCGTAGCAACCGTCACGCCTGCGTGAGCATCACCCTGACCGTCATGGCCCGGCTTGTCCGGGCCACCCACGATCACCGCGGATCGGAGTTCACGCTTGAAGTTCCGTGGGCTCCCGAGGCGGCGAAATCGACCACAAAGGGCACGAAGAACACGAAGGACACCAAGGAGCGAAGCTCCAAGTTTCTGTTCTTCTTCTTCGTGCCCTTCGTGACCTTTGTGTCCTTCGTGGTCAAATACCGCTTCGCGGTTACAACCGCGCCCGGACGATAAGCATCAGCCGAACTTCCGATCGGTCATCGCCGCATAGACCGCCTTGGCCGAGATCTCCCGCACCGGCGGCGTGCCGGTCCCAGGGGTCGAGCCGCTGGTGTTCTGGATCATGCCGATGACCGTCATGTCGTTGATCGGATCGATCCAGAACCATGTGCCGAAGGCGCCGCCCCAGTAATAGCTTTCGACGCCCTGGCTGGTCTTGGCCGCCGCCGGGTCCTGGACGATGGCGAAGTCCATGCCGAAGCCCAGGCCCCTGGTGTCCGGGGCGTAGAGGGTGACCTCGACCCCGGGCGCCAGCACGTTGACGTGCATCAGATCGACCGTGGCCTGCTTCAGATAGCGCCGGCCGTCGAACTCGCCGCCGTTCATGATCATCTGCGCGAAGCGCCAATAGTCGTGGGCGGTCGAGACCAGCCCGCCGCCGCCGGCAAGGAACTTCGGCTTTGATGTATTGAACATGTTGGACGGCCCGGCCGCGGCGATCTTGCCCTCGACATATTTGTGGATGCGCGAGACCCGCGCGCCCTTGGCCGCATCGACCCAGAAGCCGGTGTCGGCCATGCCGAGGGGCGCGAAGAGGCGCTGTTCGAAGAACGCGTCCAGCCCCTGGCCGGACAGCTTCTCGATCAGATAGCCCTGGATATCGACGCTGGGGCCATAGCGCCATTCCGTGCCCGGCTGGAAGCTCAGCGGCAGCTTGGCCAGCACATCGATCATGTCCTGAAGGTCGCCGGCGCGCAGGTTCACGTCGGCCGGATAGTCGCCGGCGCGGCCGAAGCCGGCCGAATGGCTCATGATCTGGCGCATGGTCATCGGGGTCGCCTGATCGACCAGCGATCCATCCTTGCACCTGACCTTCAGGCCGGCGAATTCGGGGATGTGCTTGGCCAGTTCGTCGTCCAGCGCCCACTTGCCCTCTTCCCACAGCAGCATCATCGCCGCGCCGGTGATCGGCTTGGTCATCGAGGCGATGCGGAAGATGGAGTCCTTGTGGACCGGCGTCGGCGCCGAGACGTCGAGCACGCCATAGGCGTCGAAATTGACGATCTCGCCGTGGCGAGCGACCAGGGTGACCACCCCGGCCAGCTTCTGGTCGTCGACCAGGCCGTGCATCTGTTGGTTGAGGGCGGCGAGCCCGGCAGTGGAAAAGCCGGCGGTTACGGCGTCGGCGGCGGACACGAGTCCGGGATGATCGTCAGGCGACATCTGAAATTTTCCCTATGGATATGTTTTTCAATCCCCCCATCCTGGCCGAAAAGGCACGAGGCCGCCAGCGTGGCCGGCGGGGCGCGTGGGCGTCCTAAGCAGCCAGTGTCCGGCTACTTTATATCCGCTCATCACCGCGCACGCGGAACCCAGGTTTTTTACCGCCAAGAACGCCAAGTTCGCCAAGAAGAGAAAGGTCGGCGCTGCCCCTTGGCGTTCTTGGCGAGCTTGGCGGTGAATCGGCCGCCTCGCGGCGGCGGCGAGCACGCAGGATAAAAAACCTGGGCCCCCTGACTTCGCGGGGAAGAGCGGTTTTGGACGCCTAAGGCCGCTCGCCGGCGGCTTTCAGCCAGCCGATCCAGGCGTCTTCGCGGACCTTTTCGGCGGCGCGGAGCTTGGTCTCGGCCTCTTTCACCGCCGCGTCGTGCTTGCGCCATTCGGCGACGCCGCTTTCGCGGGCGGCGTGGGCGGATTCGAAGGTCGGGAAGCGGGCCAGAACCGCGCGGTTGGAGTAGCTGACGTGCGGTCCCACCGTCTCGCGGTCGGGATAGAAGCCGGTCACCGCGTCGGCGCTCTCGCCCTCGATGCGGAAGACGTCCGCCCAGCCGGCGTGGTGGCGCATCAGGGCCCAGGGCTTCTCGATATGGTCGGTCATGCGGCCGCTCCCAAACTTGGCGAAGCCCTCATAGCAGGTCGGATGGCCGGGCCGGAAGCGGTGGAATCAAAGGTTCAGCCCGCGCGGGCCAGACAGGTAGGGACTGCCGCGTTCGTAGAAGCGCAACGGCTCCGCCGCGGCCTTGGTGATGCCGATGCGGACGCTGACGCCGATCTCGCCGGTCGGCCGCGCGGCATGGCCGAGCCAGAGCGGGCTGTCGCCGCAAAGATCGACCCCGTCCTGGCCGCGATGGACGTCCAGCGCCATGCTGAGCTTGCCAGGGCCGCTGGCCAGGTCGGTCAGCTTTTCGCGCCCGCGCCGCCGGCGCATCAGCGCGATCCCCTCCAGCGGCTCGGCGGCGCGCAGCAACACGCCGCCGCCGACCCCGTCGCTCTCGCTGGACACATTGGTCAGCCAGGAGACGCCGTAGCCCAGATAGACGTAACAGTGGCCGCGCTCGCGGAAGAGCGAGCGGTTGCGCCGGGTCAGGCCGCT
>DASQSO010000264.1:0-4877 GCA_035642335.1 Caulobacteraceae bacterium | reverse complement strand
GAAGCCGGCGCCGATCACGCCCGCCGAAATGACCACCCCGATGGTCGCCAGCACCGCCGCCGTCCAGCCGCGCCGCTTCAACGCCTCGAAGTCGACATGCATGGCTCTGGCGAACAGCAGATAGGCCAGCATGAACCGCAGCACCGCGGTCGAGAAATCCACCTGCCGCACGATCTCGCGCATGGCCAGACCGACCCCAAGAGCGGGCGCGACGCGGTCGACGCCCACAAGAGCCAGCGTGGTGACCAGCCCGACCAGCAGCATCGCCACGCCGGGCGGCAGGCGCAACAGCTTCAGGTTCAGCCAGCCGATCAGGGCGCTGAGACTGAGAAACACCGCGGCGAGATCGAACGGTGAAAGCGTCATGTCGATGTGCTGACCCGGCAGGTCGCGCGGATCAACCGGAAACGGCGACCTTTATGCTTCCTTTATGCCAAGGCTTGGCCTTGGGCGCCGAAGCTTGATGGCGACGCGCGATATATCGGTGGCTCCAGAACTGGAGCCAAGCTCATGGACCTCGTCTACATCGTCGCCGGCGTAGCGATCTTCGGCTTGTTCGCGCTTTACGCAGCCCTGCTGAAGCGGATCTGATCATGATCGTCGCCGGCATCTACATCATCGCCACGGTCGCCGTGACGATCTACATGTTCGCAGCCCTGCTGCGCCCCGAAGACTTCTAAGGCGGGCTAAATTCCATGCACATTCAAGGATGGGTCGAGATCGCGGTGACGATCGGCCTTTCGATCGGCTTCGGCTGGCCGCTCGGTATCTATATGGCGCGGGTCTGGCAGGACGAGCCGACCTGGCTCAGTCCGGTAATGAGGCCGGTCGAAGCGGTCTGCTACGCCCTGTCCGGCGTCGACAAGACCAAGGGCCAGACGGCGCTGGGCTATACCCTTGCGTTCCTCGCCTTCAGCGCGGCCGCCTTCGTCTTCCTCTACGCGATCCTGCGGCTGCAGGGCATGCTGCCGTTCAATCCGCAGCATTTCGCCGGCATGGCGCCGGACCTGTCCTTCAACACGGCGATCAGCTTCGTCACCAACACCAATTGGCAGTTCTATGCCGGCGAGAGCGCCGTCAGCAACTTCACCCAGATGGCCGGCCTGGCGGTGCAGAACTTCGCCTCCGCCGCCGCCGGCATCGCCGTGGCCGCGGCGCTGTCGCGCGCGTTCGCCGCCAACCGCGGGACCACGATCGGCAACTTCTGGACCGATATCGTCCGCATCACCCTCTACATCCTGCTGCCGCTTTCGATCGTCATCGGCCTGGTCTTCGTGGCGCTTGGCGAGCCGCAGTCGCTGGCGGCCAATGTGAGCGCCCACACCGTCGAGGGGGCGTCACAAACCATCACGCTGGCGCCAGTCGCCAGCCAGGAGGCGATCAAGCAGCTCGGCACTAACGGCGGCGGCCTGTTCAACGCCAACTCGTCGCACCCGTTCGAGAACCCCAATCCGATCACCAACCTGATCGAGATGGTGATCATGAACATGGTGGCCTACGCCTGCATCGTCGCCTTCGGCCGGGTGATCGGCCGGCGCAAGGAGGCGCGTGCGCTGGCCATCGTCATGGCGATCATGGTCTCGGCCGCCGCCACCGGCATCTATGTCGCCGAATCCCAGCCCACCCCGGCGCTGGTCGCCGCTCACGCGGTCGACGCGCCTAACATGGAGGGCAAGGAGGTCCGCTTCGGCGCCGCCGGCACGGCCGTCTTCGCCGCCATGACCACCGGCGCCTCCGACGGCGCGGTGAACGGCATGCACGAGAGCTTCACCCCGCTGGGCGGCGCGATCCCGATGTTCATGATCGAGCTGGGCGAGATGCTGCCGGGCGGCGTCGGCTCCGGCCACTACGGCATGATCATCCTGGCCGTGGTCGCGGTGTTCGTCGCCGGGCTGATGGTCGGGCGAACCCCGGAATACCTGGGCAAGAAGATCGAAACCCGCGAGGTCAAATACGCCATGCTGGGCCTGCTTTGCCTGGCCTTCTCGATCCTCGGCTTCGCCGGTCTCGCCATCGTCCTGCCGATCGCCATGAAGACGGTCTCGGCATCGGGCCCGCACGGTCTCACCGAGGTCCTCTACGCCTACTCGTCGGCGACCGGGAACAACGGCTCGGCCTTCGCGGGCCTGGGGACCGACACCTATTGGAACGTCACCATGGGGATGGCCATGTGGCTGGGCCGATTCGGCTATTCGCTGCCGGCCCTCGCCATCGCCGGCAGCCTGGTCGGCAAGCCCAGGCTGGAGCCGACCACCGGCACCCTGCCGACGCACGGGGCCCTGTTCGTCGGGCTCCTGATCGGGGTGATCCTGATCGTCGCCGGCCTCGAATACTTCCCGGCCCAGGCGCTCGGTCCGATCGTCGAGCACTTCCAGATGCTCGCCCTCACGTCCGGCCACTGATCCCAGAACGCTGGCCAACAGAACGACATAAGGAACGGTGATTTAACATGGCTTCCGCCGTCTCAGCCTCGGGTTCTCAGAGCGCCATCCTGCAGCGCGCCGCGTTGGACTCGCTGGTCAAGCTCGACCCGCGCAAACTTGCCGGCAACCCGGTCATCCTGGCGACCGAGGTGGTGGCGACGCTCGCCACCGTCTCGGTGATCGACGCCGTCGTCCACCACTCATCGCCCGGCTTCGCCATACAGATCGCGCTATGGCTCTGGGCGACGGTGCTGTTCGCCAACTTCGCCGAGAGTGTGGCGGAAGGCCGCGGCAAGGCCGCCGCCGACTCGCTGCGCGCCGCCCGCGTCACCACCATGGCCAAGCTGATCACCGACATCCCCGCCGGCACGGTGGTTCCCACAGCCTCTCACAAGCTGATCGTCGGCGACGTGGTGCTGGTGGAGGCCGGCGACGTGATCCCCGCGGATGGCGAGATCGTCGAAGGCGTCGCCTCCGTCAACGAGTCCGCGATCACCGGCGAATCCGCGCCCGTGATCCGCGAAAGCGGCGGCGATCGCTCGGCGGTGACCGGCGGCACCACGGTGGTTTCCGACTGGCTCAAGATCAGGGTGACGGCGGGCGAAGGCGACAGCTTCCTCGACCGCATGATCGCCATGGTCGAAGGCGCCAACCGCCGCAAGACCCCGAACGAGGTCGCGCTCGCCGTGCTGCTTGCCGGGCTGACTCTGGTGTTCGTGGTGGCGGTGGTGACGCTGGTGGGCTTCGGCAAATATTCAGGCGTCAATCTGGACCCCCTCGTCCTCGGCGCGCTCTTCGTCTGCCTGATCCCGACCACCATCGGCGGCCTGCTTTCGGCCGTCGGCATCGCCGGCATGGACCGGCTCTTGAAGGTCAATGTGCTGGCCACCTCCGGCCGCGCGGTCGAGGCCGCCGGCGACTGCGACACCCTTTTGCTGGACAAGACCGGCACCATCACCTTCGGCAACCGCATGGCCACCGAGGTGATCCCCGCGCCAGGCGTGACGGACGCGCGGGCCATGATGGCGGCGCTGATGGCGTCGCTGGCCGACGAGACGCCGGAAGGCCGTTCGATCCTCGAGCTCGGTCGCGAGAAGCACGGCGTCGTCGAGGACATGCCCAAGGACGCGACCCCCGTGGCCTTCAGCGCCACGACCCGCATGTCCGGCCTCGACACCGCCGGCATGAGCTGGCGCAAGGGCGCGGTCGACGCCGTCTACAAGGCCGCCGGCCTGGAGCCGAGGGATGTTCCGGCCGACGTTTCCGCCGCCGTGGACCGTATCGCCCGCTCCGGCGGGACCCCGCTGGCGGTCAGCGAAAACTGCAAGCTGATGGGCGTCATCCATCTGAAGGACATCGTCAAGCCGGGGGTGAAGGAGCGGTTCGCCGATCTTCGCCGCATGGGTCTGCGCACGGTGATGATCACCGGCGACAACCCGATCACCGCCGCCACTATCGCCTCCGAAGCCGGGGTCGACGACTTCCTGGCCGAGGCGACGCCTGAGGACAAGCTGCGCCTGATCCGCGAGGAGCAGGCCAAGGGCCGGCTGGTGGCCATGTGCGGCGACGGCTCCAACGACGCCCCGGCCCTGGCCCAGGCCGATGTCGGCGTGGCCATGCAGACCGGCACCCAGGCCGCGCGCGAGGCCGGCAACATGGTCGATCTGGATTCAGACCCGACCAAGCTGATCGAGATCGTCGAGGTGGGCAAACAGATGCTGATCACCCGCGGCGCCCTGACCACCTTCTCCATCGCCAACGACATGGCCAAGTATTTCGCCATCATCCCCGCCATGTTCGTCGTCGCCCTGCCGGCCCTTGGCGCGATCAACATCATGCGGCTTTCCAACCCGCACAGCGCCATCCTGTCGGCGGTGATCTTCAACGCCCTGATCATCGTGGCGCTGATCCCGCTGGCCCTGCGCGGCGTTCGCTACCAGGCGATCGGCGCGGCGCGGCTGCTCACCCGCAATCTGATGATCTATGGCGCCGGCGGCGTCATAGCGCCGTTCATCGGGATCAAGGTGATCGACCTTGTGATCCACGCGATCAACCTCGCCTGACGCCCAGGCCGAGAAAGGACCCTTTCCATGCTCTCCTATGTCAGACCCGCCATCGTGATGATGGTGCTGTTCACCCTCCTGACCGGCCTCGCCTATCCGCTCGCCATGACCGGCATCGCCGGTCTCGCCTTTCCCGCCCAGGCTGGCGGCAGCCTGGTCAGCAACGACAAGGGTCAGGTGATCGGATCGTCGCTGCTCGCCCAGGGTTTCGCCAAGCCCGAGTACCTGCACCCACGTCCGTCGGCGGCCGGCAACGGCTATGACCCCACCAGCTCCGGCGGCTCCAATCTCGGACCGATGGACCCAAAACTGGCCTCCCGGATGGCCACCGACGCGGCGACCTATCGCAAGGACAATCCCACCGCGACCGAGGTGCCCGCCGACGCCCTGA
>DASQSO010000263.1:0-3929 GCA_035642335.1 Caulobacteraceae bacterium | reverse complement strand
TCCAGGGGCTCGACGTCGCGCTCGCGGACAAAAAGCGCCTCCACGAATGGGGTGGTTTTGCCGAGCTGGGCCTTCAGCGCCGCCGCGCCCTGGTCGCGCAGCACGTCGTCCGGGTCCTTGCCGCCGGTCAGGACGGCGAACTTGAACGAGCGACCAGGTTTCAGCATCGGCAGGGCCCGGTCGATGGCCCGCGAGGCGGCGCGCTGGCCGGCGCCGTCGCCGTCGAAACACAGCACCGGCTCCGGATCGAGCCGCCACAGCGCCTCCATCTGCTCCTCGGTCAGCGCCGTCCCGAGGGGCGCGACGGCTGGGATATTGGCGCGCTGGCAGGCGATGACGTCCATATAGCCCTCGACCACCACGACGTTCGTCCCCTGCCCTCCGGCCGACAGCAGCCGCCGCGCCTCGCCGAGGCCGTAGAGCGTGGCGCCCTTGTGGAAGAGCCCGGTCTCCGGCCCGTTCAGGTACTTGGCGCGCGCC
Organism: Caulobacteraceae bacterium; assembly: GCA_035642335.1. Classification (GTDB taxonomy): domain Bacteria; phylum Pseudomonadota; class Alphaproteobacteria; order Caulobacterales; family Caulobacteraceae; genus Poindextera. Next base: position 3,449 of record DASQSO010000263.1, on the reverse strand, counting down.
TCGGAATCCATGGCCCGGCCGCCGAACGAGATGACCCGCCCGCGGACGTCGGCGATCGGGAAGATGATGCGGTCGCGAAAGCGGTCGTAGGGCGCGCCGCCGCCCTCCTCCGGCGCGATCAGCAGGCCGGCTTCCACCAAGGCTCCGGGTTGGGCGCCCTTGGCCACCAGATAGTCCTTCAGCGCCGTCCGGCCGGATGGCGAAAAGCCCAGCCTAAACCGGCCCCACTCGCTCTCCGGCAGGCCGCGGCGGGCGAGGTAAGCCCGGGCGTCGGCGCCGACGGGCCGCCGCAGTTCGCCCTCGAACCACTTGGCCGCCAGCTCCAGCCAGTCGCCCAGGGTCTGGCGCTCGCGCTCCTGCTCGGCGGCGCGTGGATCGGGCGCTGGCAGGGCGACGCCCGCCTCCGCCGCCAGCCGCTCCACCGCCTCGACGAAGCTCAGGTGCTCGGTCTCCTGCAGGAAACTGATCAGGTCGCCATGCTTGCCGGAGGAAAAGTCGTGGAAGAAACCCTTGTCGTCATTGACGAAAAAGGACGGAGTCCGCTCCTTGCTGAAGGGCGAGAGGCCGACATATTCGCGGCCCTGGCGGCGCAGCTTGACGCTGCGGCCGATCACGTCGGACAGGCGCAGGCGCGACTTGATCTCGTCAAGGAAGCGTTCATCGAAGCGCACGCTCCGATCATAGCGCGATTGGCCGCGAGTCGATGCCCCCTATCCGCGCGCGAGGTGGCCGAGCTTGTCCGGGTTGCGCACCATGTAGATGGCCGCGAGCTTGCCGCCCTCGCCCGGTTCAAAGGCGATGGTCAACACGTCTTCGCCGGCCCGCAGCACCGCCCCGAAGGCGCCGTTGATGCGCGCCAGGCGGATCTCGCCCTCCAGCGGGATGGAGCCGCGCCAGGCGAGGCCGCCGATCAGGGCGACGACGTCGTCGCGGCCGACCAGAGGCCGAAGCGCCGCTTTTCGCTTGCCGCCGCCGTCGGTGACCATGACCGCGTCGTCGGCCAGGAGGTCTTTCAGCGCCGTCAGGTCGCCCCGCCGCGCCGCGTCCATAAAGGCCAGGGCAAGCTGCGCCGCCTCGCTGTCCGACACCGGGAAACGTGGCCGCGCCTCGCGGACATGGGCTCGGGCGCGGGTCGCCAGTTGGCGACAAGCTGCCTCGCTCTTGTCCAGGGTCTCGGCGATGTCGGCATAGTCGGCCTCGAACACGTCGTGCAGCAAGAAGACCGCCCGCTCCAGCGGCGAGAGCCGCTCCAGCGCCAGCAGGAAGGCCACCGAGACCTCCTCGGCCCGCTCCAGCGGGCTCTCGATATAGTCCTCGACCAACGGCTCGGGCAGCCAGGGCCCGCGATAGGCCTGGCGGCGGCTGCGGTCGGCGCGCAGGCGGTCGATGCACAGGCGGGTGGTCGCGCGCACGAGCCAGGCGGCGGGATCGTCGACGGTCCCGGTCTCGGCGCCGCGCCAGCGCAGCCAGGCGTCCTGCACCACATCCTCGGCCTCGGCCACCGAGCCCAGCATGCGATAGGCCAGCCGCGAGAGCCGCGGCCGCTGAGCTTCGAAGGCTTGGGGCTGGCTCATGCGGCTTCGGTCAGCGGAACGTGGAACGGCGCGGCGGCGCCGGCCACGGTGACCCGCGAACAGGCCCGGCCGTGGCCCATGGCGTATTTCAGCGTCGGGTACATCCGCGCCGTGGTCAGGGCCAGCGACAGCGCCACCAGCCCCTTCTGGCCCCACCGGTGAACCACCTCTTCGCGCAAGCCGTCGGCCTCCTCCAGGCGCCGTTCCAGCGAGGCGCGGGCGAAACGATAGGCCAGGGCGGCGTTCGCGCCCATGGCGGCCTCATCGCCGGCCAGGATGGCGCGGAGGATTTCCGGACGCACGCCGCCCTTGGCGGCCATGTCGACGCTGATCTGGGTGCACGGGCCGCAGTCCTCGGTCAGGGCGCCGACCAGGGCCGCCGCCGCCAAGGCTTCGGCCGGCGCGTCGCGGCGCGGCACGACCATGGTGATGACCGCGAACTTCAGGAAGGTCCACGGGCTGGTCGCCAGCACCTCGCGCATATAGCTGGCGTCGTAGCTCCAGGTCCGCTCCGTCTCGGTGAGGTAACGGCCGAACAGGGCTCTAAGCATGGCGGGGCTCTTTCGATGGATTCAGGTGCGAGGCGATCAGGCCGAGGCTGACCAGGGCCGGCAGAAAGATGCCCGGCAGATCGCGGACGAGGTCATGGCCGCAAGTCGGGCTGGCCAGGGCGTCGGTGACATGGATGGCGGCGTGCAGGGTCAGGAAGGCGGCGGCGCCAGGCAGGGCCGAAAACGCCGCGGCCGGCCAGACGGCGAAGGCGGCCAGTCCGGCGGCGACCACCAGATAGGCCGCGCCGATATCCTTGACGAAATGCGGGTTGAACGGTCCGGTCGTCGGAACGCCGGGCACGGCGCCGTACCACCAGGCCCCATCGAACAGCATCAGCAGGCCGTTGGCGCCGAGCGCCACCGCCAAAAGCCCCGCCAGCACCGCCTCGATCGTCCACCGCATCGCCGCAAGCCTCCGCCGTCCTGAACCAAGGACGCGCGAGGACATGCGGCTGTGACATCGGGCGCATGTTGACCCGCCCTCGCCGCATCGTTACCTACGCGGCCGTTTGCCCGCATCCCCTTAAAAAGGAGTCGCCCTTGTCCACGCCCGTGATCCCTGGCGCGACCGGCGTTCTGGCGCTGGCCGACGGGACGGTCCTGCAGGGCCATGGCGTCGGCCATGTCGGCGAGGCGGTGGGCGAGGTCTGCTTCAACACCGCCATGACCGGCTACCAGGAAATTCTTACCGACCCCTCGTACATGGCGCAGATCGTCGCCTTCACCTTCCCGCACATCGGCAATGTCGGGGTGAATCTCGAGGACATCGAGCAGTTCGGCCAGGGCGCCTCGACCTCCGCGCGCGGCGCCATCTTCCGCGACCTCCCGACGCCGCCGGCCAATTGGCGGGCGCAGAGCGACCTGGACGGCTGGCTGAAGCGGCGCGGCGTCATCGCCCTGGCCGGCGTCGACACCCGCGCCCTCACCCTGGCCATCCGCGAGAGTGGCATGCCGCACGCGGTGATCGCCCACCATCCGGACGGCCAATTCGACCTGGACGCCCTGGTCGAGCGCGCCCGCGCCTGGGGCGGGCTGGAGGGCCTGGACCTCGCCAAGGACGCCACCTGCCTGCAGGCCTTCACTTTCGACGAGGGCCTGTGGCGCTGGCCCGAAGGCTATGCCAAGGCCGGCGAACCGAAATATGAGGTTGTGGTCATAGACTATGGAATCAAAAGGAACATTCTTCGCGCGTTGACCAGCGTCGGGGCCCGCGCCACCGTGGTCCCGGCGACCACCAGCGCCGAGGCGATCCTGGCCCGCAATCCCGACGGCGTCATGCTGTCCAACGGTCCGGGCGACCCCGCGGCCACCGGCGAGTACGCCG
>DASQSO010000262.1:0-2556 GCA_035642335.1 Caulobacteraceae bacterium | reverse complement strand
TCTCGGCGTGGCTCACCGTTTCGGGCCATTTTCTAACTGCGAACGATAACTTCGCTCAAGAGTACGCCCTCGCCGCGTAATGCGGTTCGGTCGAACTCGACCTAAAGCCCTAGTGTCTTAGCAGCGCTAGGCGGGGCCCGGCGGGCGCCTGGCAACAGAAGCCCGCCAATTTCACCATCGCTGGGACGGCGCCCGCCTTCTTTTCCAAAAAGGATGGGGGCGCCTGGCAACGGAAGCCCGCCATTTTTCACCAATCACATTCGTCGTTGGCGCTTTGCGACGGCGACCGCTCGCGCTAGTTTCGGCGAACGTCCCCCACCCGTCTGTCGATCGCCATGGCCCAAGACAAACCGCCGCAAGACCTGATGCACTATGAATTGATGGCGCAGGACGCCCTGCGCGGCGTGGTGCGGGCGGCGCTGAAGCGCGCCGCGACGCCGGCCGGTCTGCCCGGCGACCACCATTTCTACATCGCCTTCAAAACCCAGGCGCCGGGGGTTTCCGGTCCGGCCGAGGTGCTGGCCCGCTATCCAGACGAGATGTTGATCGTCCTGCAGCGCGAATACTGGGACCTGGCGCCGGGCGAGACCTTCTTTTCGGTCACCCTGAAGTTCGCCGGCGAGGCCAAGCGGCTGTCGATCCCCTACGCCGCGGTCACCCGCTTCCAAGACCCCAGCGTCCAGTTCGCCCTGACCTTCGAGGTCGCCGACGCGCCCGCCGAAGCCGCCCCAGCCGAAACCGCCCCAGCCGAAGCCACGGTCGCCCGGGCCGAGGCGATCCGCGAGGCGGTCGAGGTCAAGGTGGTTTCGCTCGATCAATTCCGAAAGAAATGACGCCTTGACCGACACCACCGCGCCGGCCCCCGAAGCCCTGACCGACGAGGCGATCCTGGCGCGCTTCCTGCGCACCAAGAATCAGCCGACCGGCTCCCAGACCCTGGGCTTTCGCATGGTCAGCGTCAGCCAGGCGGACAAGTCCGTCGAGGTGGCCTTCGACGCCAAGGCCGAGCTGCTGCTCAATCCCATGAAGCAGATCCAGGGCGGCTATCTCTGCGCCATGCTGGACGAATGCATGTCGGTGGCCTGCATGGTGGCCTCGGGCATGACCGCGGTGGCGCCCACCCTGGAGATGAAGACCAGCTTCTTCCGGCCGGGCATGCCGGGACAGCTGCGCGGCATCGGCCGCGTGCTGAAATGGGGCCGCACGGTCGCCTTCACCGAGGGCGAGCTCTACGACGCCGAGGATCGGCTGCTCGCCAAGGCGACCGGCACCGCCATCCCGACGCCGTTCCAGACCTACAAGAGTTGAGCCGAGGGGCTCGATGCGGGGGCTGTCCGCGCTCTTCATCCTCACGGCCTTGCTTGTCTTCGCCGATCAGCCGGCGCGGGCCGGCACGCCCTTCGCCGACTGGGCCGTAATCATCGTCGCCGGCGACGATCACGCCCATTCCGGCGCTCATTCGGAAGTGTTCGACAACGCCCGTCGCGACCTGACCACGGCCTTCGTCAAGGCCGGGTTTTCGCCGGCGAACATCGGTCAGTTCACGGTCCAGACCGGCAAGGGCAGGCCGGACGGGGTCCTGGCCTCGGACCCGCAGACCATCGCCGACCAGCTCGGCCGCGAGACGGCCGCCGCCAAGACCGGCTGCCTGTTCTATTTCACCTCGCACGGCTCGCCGGACGGGATCGTGCTCGGCGATGGACTTTTTTCGCCGCTGGCCATGGCCAGCCTGATCGACGACGCCTGCGGCGCGCGGCCGGCGGTGGTGGTGGTCGCGGCCTGTTTTTCCGGGGTCTTCGTCCCGCCTCTGGCCGGCGCCAACCGCATGGTGCTGACGGCGGCCAGGCCGGACCGCGCCTCGTTCGGCTGCGGCGAGGAAGACCGCTACACCTTCTTCGACACCTGCATGCTGGAACAGCTGCCGCGGGCGCGGAATTTCGCCGCGCTGGGGCGCGCGGTGCAGGCTTGCGTGGCCAAGCGCGAGGCGGATCTTGGGGCGGCGCCGCCGTCGGAGCCACAGCTCTGGATCGGCCCGCAGATCGCCCCCGACCTGCCGCTGTTGGCCTTTTCGGCATCGCCCTGAAGCCGCATTCGAACGGCGGCTTTCGCCTCGCCCGCGAACCCCTTAAGACGAGACCGACCGTTGCCCGCGAGCCTGCCCATGCGACCTATGCATAGAGTTTTCATGGTCCTTGCGCTGAGCGCGGGCCTGGGTTTGGCGGTCGGGAGCCTGGCGCAGGTCCCAACGGCGCTGACGCCCGCGCCCCACGCCGCGGCCTTGCCGTCGGCGCCTCCGCTGGCGACGGCGACCAAGCCCGTTCAGCCCGCCGCCCCGCGGCTGCCGGTCCAGGCCAACGGCGCGCGGCTGGCGCCCGGGACCCCGATCCCGCCCGCCGAACTGGAAGCCTTCGTCGACGGCGTTGTGCTGCAGACCATGACCACGCGCCACATCGCCGGAGTCGCCGTCTCGGTGGTGCAGAACGGCCAGGTGGTGCTGGACAAGGGCTACGGGTTCGCCCGGCCCGGCCGGGCGGTCGATCCGAACACCACGCTGTT
>DASQSO010000261.1:0-4439 GCA_035642335.1 Caulobacteraceae bacterium | reverse complement strand
GACTGCTGCGCCTGGCGACGCGTTGTCGAAGGCGGCGAAGATGTCGTTGATCTCCGCCGTCATGGGTGCGCGCCTATTTGTCCGGGAAGCGTGCCCCGGAGGTTTTGAATATCAGACCGATCTTGGTTCACCTACACATGCCAAGGTTACCGCGCACGAGGACCGCGATCCACCCATCCCGCACGTTCCGAGAGTCCGCTCTCTGCGCCTCGCAGGCCTTATGATTACAAGCCCTAAACCGTAAACGCGCGGTCGGTGGCGCGGACCAGGCCGTCGATGATGCCGGGCTCGGTCGAGGCGTGGCCGGCGTCCCAGACCACCTCGAACTCCGCCTTGGGCCAGGCGCTCTTCAGCCGCCAGGCCGATTCCATCGGCGTCACCACGTCGAAGCGGCCCTGCACGATCCAGCCGGGAATGTGGCGAATGCGCTCTATGTTCTTCAGGATCCAGCCGTCTTCCGGGAAGAAGCCGCGGTTGGCGAAATAGTGGCATTCGATGCGGGCGAAGGCGACCGCGAAGTCGACCTCGTTGAACTTGGCCGGCCGCGCTTCCGGGCCGCGCAGCGAGATGGTGTCGCCCTCCCACTGGCTCCAGGCGGCCGCGGCTCTGGCCTGCACCTTGGGGTCGGCATGGGTCAGCCGGCGGTGATAGGCGCTGAGCAGATCGCCGCGCTCGGCGACCGGGATCGGCTCGATGAAGCTCTCCCAGGCGTCGGGGAACATCATCGAGGCGCCGTCCTGGTAGAACCAGGCGATCTCACGCTCGGTCAGCAAAAAGACGCCGCGCAGGATCAGCGCCTCGACGCGCTCGGGATGGGTGATGGCGTAGGCGAGGGCCAGGGTCGAGCCCCACGACCCGCCGAACACCGTCCAGCGCTCGACCCCCATGTGCTCGCGCAGCCGCTCGATGTCCTCGATCAGCGCCCAGGTGTCGTTCTCGTCCAGCTCGGCGTTGGGGCGCGACTTGCCGCAGCCGCGCTGGTCGAACAGCAGAACCCGCCAGCGGCTGGGGTCGAAGAAGCGCCGCATGGTTGGGTTGATCGCCCCGCCGGGGCCGCCATGCAGCACCACCGCCGGCTTGCCGCCCGCGCGCCCGCATTCCTCGTAATAGATCTCATGCCTGCCGCCGGTGGGCAGCCATCCGAACTTCGCCGGCTCGATGTCTGGATAGAGGCCGCGCCGGGCGCCATGGGCGACGGCGGGGGCGAGCGGGGCGGTGGAGCGTTCCATGGGGCGATCTTAACGTGGAAACCGCCGGTCCAGCCAGTCGATGATCGCCGCGTTCACCGCCTCGGGCTGTTCCTGCTGCGTCCAATGGCCGGAATCGCGGATCAATGTCTTTTCCAGGTCGGGAATATAGGCCTCCATGCCGTCGGCGGCGGAGGGCGGCAGCACCGCGTCGTTCTCGGCCATGATCATCAGCGAGGGGACCGCGACCCTGTCCTCCAGCCCCGCCGACCGCTCCCAGTTGCGGGTGAAGTTGCGGTACCAGTTGATGCCGCCGGTGAAGCCGGTGCGGGTGAAGGTATCGACGAAGACCGCGAACTCGTCGTCGGTGAGGAACTTCCCGCGCGGGTCGAAGGCCGGGTCATAGACCTTCAGGATGTTGACCAGGGCGAAGGCCGAGGGATCGCCCGGCTTGCGCTCGGTGGCGAAGCCGTCCGAGGGCGCCGAACCCGGGATCGGGCGGCGCAGGAAGAAGTTCATGGTCTTGGAGACGTCGGCGGCGAGGATTGCGTCGGCCTCGCCGGGCTTCTGGAAATGGACGATGTACATCTCCTCGCCCAGCCGGGCGCGCATGATGGCGATGGGGTCGGCCGGCGAGCGGGGCGTGAAGGGCGTGTTCAGCCCGATCACGCCGGCGACGCGTTCCGGGTGGCGCGGCGGCATCTGCCAGACCACGAAACCGCCCCAGTCGTGGCCGGCGAAGATGGCCTTTTCGATCTTCAGGTGGTCCAGCAGGCCGACCAGGTCGGCGGTCAGGTGCTCAAGGTCGTAGGAGGCGACGGCGGCGGGGCGGTCGGTCAGGCCATAGCCGCGCTGATCCGGCGCGATCACCCAGCGTCCGGCCGCGGCCAGAGCGGTGATCTGGTGACGCCAGGAAAAGGCCAGCTCCGGAAAGCCATGGCAGAGCACGATGGGAACGCCCTGGCGCGGGCCGGCCTCGTAATAGGCCATGCGGATGCCATTGGTTTCGACGTACCGGACCGGCGGCATCTGGCTTTCGAGGGCGTCGGTCATCGCGGGGCTTTCCTGGGCGCTTGCGGGCTTCTGCATTAGCGGTTTCGCCGCGCGCGAAACAGGAGATAGAACCGCCGCTCGTTTTTGGAAGGGTTCAAGGTGGCTGAAGCAGGCGTGGTTTCGAGGGCCGAACCTTTCAAGCTCGACAAGGCGCCGGTCAGCCTGGTGCTGTTGTTGGGCGCCATCACCGCCCTGCCACCGATGGCCATCGACATGTACCTGCCGAGTCTGCCGGCGATTGGCGGGACGTTCGACGCGCCGCCCGGCGCGGCCCAGGCGACCATCGCGTCCTTCCTCGCCGGCATGGCCATCGGCCAGCTCTTCTATGGCCCGGCCTCGGACCGTTTCGGCCGCCGCCCGCCGCTGATCTTCGGGGTTGCGGTGTTCTTCGCCGCCTCCCTGGTCTGCGCGCTCTCGCCATCGCTGCCGGTGCTGATCGGCGCGCGCTTCGTCCAGGCCCTTGGCGGGGCGGTCGGCCAGGTCGTCGGGCGGGCGGTGGTGCGCGACCGCTTCGACCACCGCAACGGCGCGCGGGTGCTGTCCATCCTGATGCTGGTCTGGGGGCTGGCGCCGATCATCGCGCCGCTGATCGGCAGCCTGCTCGTCACCTTCGCCAGCTGGCGCGTGGTCTTCTGGCTGATCGCCGGCTTCGGCGGCCTGATGATGATCTGGGTCCTGTTCGGGTTCGAGGAGAGCCGCTCGGCCGAAACGGCCGCCCAGGCCAGAGCCGAACACCCGTTCCGCGCCTATATGGCGCTCTTGAGTTCGCCCAGCCTGCTTGGCTATGCGCTGGCGCTCGCCTTCAACGGCGCGGCCGTCTTCGCCTATATCTCGGCCGCGCCGGGCCTGCTGGAGGGCCACTATGGGGTCAGCCCGGTCCTGTTCGGCGTGGTGTTCAGCCTGAACAGCTTCGGCATGATCGCCATGGGCCAGATCAATGCCCGGCTGCTGCGCCATTATACGCCCGAGCAGATCATCGGCTACGCCCGACCGGCGACCCTGGTGATGGCCGTCCTCCTGGCCGGCTCGGCCCTGACCGGCGTCGGCGGCATGTGGGGTGTCTTGATCCCGCTGTTCTTCATCATCGGCTCCTTCGGCTTCTTCGGGGCCAATGCGACGGCGGCCGGGCTGAACGTCGATCCGCGCCGGGCGGGCTCGATCTCGGCCCTGATGGGCGCGCTCAATTTCGCGGTTGGCGCCGCGGCCTCGGCCGCCATCAGCGCCGTCCACGACAACGGCCCGGCGCCGATGGCGGCGACCATACTGGTCTCCATCACCCTCTCGGCGGTATCCCTCTATGCCCTGGCAAGGCCGGGGAGGGCGCATCGGCCCCAAGGGGCTTAGTCGCTGAGCATCAGGCGGAAGGCGGCGACGGCGAGGCTCGCCCAGCCGGCCAGCAGCAGCAGGCCGCCGACGGGCGTCACCGCCCCCAGCCAGAGCTGTCCGGTCAGCGCCATCACGTCCAGGGAGCCGGCGAACACCGCCGCCCCGGCCAGGAACAGCCAGGCCGCGACGCCGGCGGCGCGCGATCCCTCGCGGATCAACAGAAAGGCCGCGAACACCGCCAATGAGTGGATCAGGCCATATTCTCCGGCCGTGCGCAGCCAGTCCTTGGCCGCTCCCGCCGCCCCGTGCGCGCCAAACGCCCCGGCCGCGACCGCGAGAATGCCGTTGATCGCCGCCAAGCATAGCAGCAGGCGGGTGCGAGGGGGCATGGCGGGGTCCCTTGAAGCGTTGAGCGAACTTAAAGCAGAGTCGGCCCGCGCGGCATAAACGCCGGCACACCGGCTGCGATCGACGGGCGAGATAGGCAACGCTATGAAGACGAAAATGGTTAGCCACGCCCCGGAAACCCTGCCGCCGTTGACCGATGTTCAACGCGAAAACCTCGCCCAGCTGGCGGCGCTGCCTGACGACTCGATCGATACCGGCGACATCCCCGAGCTGACCGACGAGGCGCGGAGCGCCGGAGTCCGAGGGCGTTTCTACCGCGGGGCAGGGGATATCGGGGCCGTCTGAACGCCATTCTTCGGCGCGAGATGCTGGCGCCGCTCAAGCGGGCGCGCCGGGCGTAGCCGTAGGCAGGCGCGACGGCGCCGCCTGACTCTGCTAGGCCGCGCCATGCGCGCCGCGGTCTGTCTTGGACTCTTCTACGCCGTCCTCCTGATGGGCTCGGGCGCCAGCCTGCCCTTCATGCCG
>DASQSO010000260.1:0-3590 GCA_035642335.1 Caulobacteraceae bacterium | reverse complement strand
ATGCCGGGGTTCGCGGCGGTTGCGGCGTCAAGCTGGCTGCGCCGGCGGCCGGCGATGATGACCTTGTTGCCGAGCCCGTGGAACGCCTCGGCGAGCCCGAGACCGATGCCGGAGCCGCCGCCGGTGATGAAGATGGTGTTGCCCGTGAGTTTCATTTCTCGACTCCTCGTGCGAGATCGGATGGGGAATGGTCAGTCGGGGAAGCGGTCGCCGAACATCGGCAGGCCGCTGAGGGAGTCGGCCCGGGTCGCCTCGTCCTGCAGCACATCCCAGTGCTCGGCGAGCTTGCCGTCCTCGAAACGGACCACGTCGGCGGCGACCCAGGCGGCGGGACGGCCGTTGCCCGAGAAGCGGCCGAAGGTCATGACGTAGTCGCCCTCCGCCAGGATCAGCTGGTTGTCGTAGCGCAGCGTCGGCGGCGCCGCGCGGACCAGGTCGAACAGGCCGGCCCGGCCAGGGGCGATATGGGCGCTGTGCTGGATGTAGCGATCGGACCAGAACCGCTCGGCCGCGGCGTAGTCGCGCTGGTTGAACAGGGTGTCGAAGGCTTCAAGGACGAGCGCCTTGTTCTCCGCCGGCGTGGTCTTGCTCATGGGGATTCTCCTATGACTCTCGGTTTCGGCGTTCAGGGTTTGGAGCCGCCGTCGACGCGGACGGTGTCGCCAGGGACCCAGAGCGCGGCGTCCGAGGCGAGGAAGGCGGTCGCCCCGGCGATGTCCTCCGGCTGGGCGACGCGCTTCCAGCCATCGGGGCGTCTGACCCCGGGCAGGTAAGTCAACGCCTATTGACATAAGGGCCGCGTCATTCAAAGCTATATCCGGCAAAGCTGTATCCGGGAGCGCTGCCGCCAGCGCGCTCAAGTCAGGTCGATAAGACGGTTCGCGCGGCATTCGTGAGCCGGCCGCCAACAGGGAATGAAGCCATGAACGTCGCCGTGAAAGTCGATGCCGCCGAGGCGGCCGCCGAGGCCTACGCCACTCCGCTGGCCGAGCTGGATCCGGCCAGGGTGGATCGCTTCCAGGCCGACACCATCTGGCCGGTGTTCGAGCGCCTGCGGGCCGAAGCCCCGGTGCACTTCACCGCGGACAGCGCGTTCGGACCCTACTGGTCGGTGACCACCTGGGACGACATCATGGCGGTGGACACCAACCACGAGGCCTTCTCCTCGGCGGACGGCATCACGCTGCCGAACCTGGCGGCCATGGAGGAGCAGCGGAAGGTCTGGGAGGCGGCCAATCCCGGGGCCGAGATTCCGCAGCGCCGCGGCGGCGCCGGCTTCATCAGCATGGACGAGCCGGAGCACACCCCGGCCCGCAAGGCGGTCAGCCCGACCCTGGCGCCCAGCAATATCGCCTCGATGTCGCCGGTGGTGCGTGAGCGCGCCGGCCTGATCCTGGATTCCCTGCCGATCGGCGAGGAATTCGACTGGGTCGACCTTGTCTCGAAAGAGCTGACGGCCATGACCCTGGCCACGCTGTTCGACTTCCCGTTCGAGCAGCGGCGCAAGCTGCCCTGGTGGTCGGACATGATGATGAACATGCCCGGCCACGGGCCGGTGGAGAGCTGGCAACAGAAGGGCGAGGCGATGATGGAGTGCTTCGCCGCCTTCCGCGCCCTGTGGGACCAGCGGGTCAACGCCGAGCCGGGCATCGACCTGATCTCGATGATGGCGCACAATCCCGACACGCGGAACATGGACGCGATGACCTTCCAGGGGAACGTCATCCTCCTGATCGTCGGCGGCAACGACACCACCCGCAACACCATTTCCGGCTCGATCTACGCGCTGAACAAGAACCCCGACCAGTACGACAAGCTGCGCGCCGATCCGGGCCTGGTGCTGCCGATGGTGTCCGAGACCATCCGCTACCAGACGCCGCTGGCGCACATGCGCCGGACGGCGACGCGGGATGTCGAGCTGGGCGGCAAGCAGATCAAGGCCGGCGAGAACGTCGCCATGTGGTACATTTCGGGCAACCGCGACGAGAGCAAGATCGAGAACCCGAACGCCTACATCGTCGACCGCGAGCGGCCGCGCCAGCACATGTCGTTCGGCTTCGGCGTCCACCGCTGCGTCGGCAACCGCGTCGCCGAGATGCAGCTGACCATCATCTGGGAAGAGATCCTCAAGCGCTTCCCGCGCATCGAGCTGGTCGAGGAGCCGACCCGCTCCTATTCGTCCTTCGTGCACGGCTACGAAAGCATGAAGGTCGTCATCCCGGCCCGCGCCTGACGCGCGCGCCGGGCTGGTGACGGAGGTCCGGGGATGACCGAGGCCGCCACCCTGAGCCACGACCATGCTCCGCCGCGCAAGCGCGACGCGGAGGCGACCCGCGCGGCCATCCTCGAGGCGGCCAAGGCGCGGTTCGCGCGGCTGGGCTACGACCGCACGGCCCTGCGCGACATCGCCGCCGAGGCCGGCGCGGACGTCGCGCTGATCAAGCGCTATTTCGGCGGCAAGGAGGCGCTGTTCACCGCGGCGCTGAAGGCCTCGTTCCGGCCGGGCGGTTTCAAGGACTGGGATCGCCACGCCTTCCCGCGCGAGGTCGCCGTGCTGATGGCCGGCGCCGTCCCCGCCGACGAGGCCAGCACCCACGGCTTCCAGTTCCTGCTGCGCGCGGCGACCTCGCCGACCACCGCGCCGCTGCTCAGCCTGGCGATCCAGGACCGCTTCCTGGCGCCGATCCGCGAATGGCTCGGCGGCGAGGACGCCCCGGCCCGGGCCCGGGTGCTGGCGGCGGTGTTCATCGGCTTTTTGGTCGAACGCCTGGTCCGCGACGAGCCGCTGGAAGGCGCCGAGCGCGACGCCTTCATCGAACACGCCACCGCCATCCTGAAAGCCGCGGTGGCGCCGAACCCCTGATCCCGGGCAACCCGCATTTTGTCCGCTCATTCCCGCGAAGGCGGGAATCCAGGTTTTTTTGTTTTCGGCCTTGGCGGTCCGGCCATGCTCAAAAGAATTGAACCACGAAAAACACGAACCCACACGAACCTTCAGCTTCACCGCATCGGCCGATCTGTCCCCGTTCGTGTTTGTTCGTGTTTTTCGTGGTCAAAAAACCTGGGTTCCCGCTTCCGCGGGGATGAGCGGGTTTTGGGGGGCGTCCGGCGCGCACGACGAGGGACAGCGTGGTATGGAGGCCCCAGTCAGCGTCGAGAGGGATGCCCCAGATGTATATCGCCATGAACCGCTTCAGCGTCCTGCCTGGGCAGGACAAGGCGTTCGAGGCCGTCTGGCTGGGGCGCGACACCCACCTGGCCGGCGTGCCCGGTTTCGTCGCCTTCCACCTGCTGCGCGGCCCGGCCGAGGACGGCCACACGCTTTATTCGTCACACACCCTGTGGCGCTCTTACGCTGACTTCGAAGCCTGGACCAAGTCCGAAGCCTTCCGCGCCGCCCACGCCCGCGCCGGCGACAACAAGCCGCTCTATGCCGGCCATCCGAAATTCGAGGGCTTCGAGGTGATCCAGGAGGTGATGCCGGCGGCGTCCTAGTGTCCCGAGTCCGAAGTTCGCCACAGAGCCCGCCCCAATGAGAGGGCGAACTTCAAATTCACCACACTAGGCGTCCACCGCCAGCATCGTCGCCA
>DASQSO010000259.1:0-5792 GCA_035642335.1 Caulobacteraceae bacterium | reverse complement strand
GAACATCTGATCAAAGACGGTGATCATGGGTGGCCCGGACAAGCCGGGCCATGACGGCTATTATGCCGTTGCTCCAGCCTGCAGCTTCAATCGACGCCGAACCGCCAACCCGATGAAATTCCTCGACCAGTGCAAGATCTATATCCGCTCCGGCGACGGCGGGGCGGGCGCCGTGTCGTTCCGGCGCGAGAAGTTCATCGAGTACGGCGGACCCGACGGCGGCGACGGCGGACGGGGGGGCGATGTGTGGATCGAATCGGTCGAGGGGCTGAACACCCTGATCGATTTCCGCTACCAGCAGCATTTCAAGGCCGGCACCGGCCACCACGGCATGGGCCGCGACCGCCATGGCGGCAATGGCGACGACGTCATTCTGAAGGCGCCTGTCGGCGCCCAGGTGTTCGACGAGGACGGCGAGACCCTGCTGGCCGACCTCGACCGGCTGGGCATGCGCATACGCCTGGCCAGGGGCGGCAATGGCGGTTTCGGCAATACGCGCTTCAAGGGCCCGACCAACCAGGCGCCGCGCCGGGCCAATCCGGGCCAGGAGGGGGAGGAGCACACCCTCTGGCTCAGGCTGAAGCTGATCGCCGATGTCGGCCTGGTCGGCCTGCCCAACGCCGGCAAATCGACCCTGCTGGCGGCTGCCTCGGCCGCGCGACCGAAGATCGCCAACTATCCCTTCACCACCCTGACCCCCAATCTCGGCATGGTCGACCTGTCATCCAGCGAGCGGTTCATCATGGCCGACATTCCCGGCCTGATCGAAGGCGCCTCGGAGGGCGCGGGCCTTGGCGTGCGCTTCCTGGGGCACGTCGAGCGCACCACGGTGCTGATCCACATGATCGACGCAACCGAACCGGATGTGGTCCGCGCGTGGCGCACCGTGCGCGATGAATTGGACGCCTATGGCGAGGGCCTGAGCGACAAGACCGAGTTCGTCGCCCTGAACAAGATCGACGCCATCGACGAGGAAACCCGCGCCGAGCGCGCGGCGGCGCTGGAAGACGCGACGGGGCGGAGGCCCTTCCTGGTCTCTGGCGTCTCCGGCGAGGGCGTCACCGAGCTGCTGCGCGCCGCCTTCGCCGAGGTGCGGCGCGGCCGGGCCGCCAGGGCCAGCACTGAGCCCGCGGAATGGCGCCCGTGAGCGGCATCGCCGGGGCCAGGCGGCTGGTGGTCAAGGTCGGCTCTTCGATCCTGGTCAACCCGGCGGACGGGTCGGTGGACCGTGCCTGGCTCGCCGCCTTCGCCGAGGACGCGGCGCGCATCCGAGCGCGCGGCCAGGAGTTGCTGGTCGTCTCGTCGGGCGCCGTGGCGCTCGGCCGCCACCGCCTGGGGCTGAACCGCAAGCGCCTCGACCTGCCGGCCAAGCAGGCCGCCGCCGCCACGGGCCAGTCGCTGCTCATGCACGCCTGGGAAGAAGCGTTCAATCCGCGCGGGATGATCGCCGCCCAGGTGCTGCTCAGCCCCGACGACACCGAGACCCGCCGGCGCTGGCTGAATGCGCGGGCGACGCTGGAGCGGCTGCTGGCGCTCGGCGTCACCCCGATAATCAACGAGAACGACACCGTCGCCACCGAGGAGATCCGCTATGGCGATAACGACCGCCTGGCCGCCCGGGTCGCCCAGATGATCGGCGCGGACCTTTTGGTGCTGCTCTCGGACATCGACGGCCTCTATTCCGCCGATCCGCGCCGCGACAAGGCCGCTCGCCACATCCCTCGGGTCAGCGAACTGACATCCGAGATCGAGGCCATGGCCGGTGGGGTGAACACCGACGCCGGGGTCGGCTCCGGCGGCATGGCGACCAAGCTCGCCGCCGCCCGCATCGCCGCCAGCGCCGGCTGCGCCACCCTGATCGCCCTCGGCGCCAAGCCCGCGCCGCTGAACGCGGTGGAGACCGGCGATCGCTCGACGCTGATCGAGGCCAGCACCACCCCGTCCGCCGCCTACAAGGCCTGGATCGCCGGCTCGCTGGCGCCGCAAGGCGCCTTCATCGTCGATGCCGGTGCCGCCGCGGCGCTGAAGGCCGGCAAGTCGCTGCTGCCCGCCGGGGTGCGGGTGGTCGAAGGCCGCTTCGACAAGGGCGACGCGGTGGTGGTGCGCGACGAACAGGGCGGCGAGATCGCCAGAGGTCTCAGCCGTTACGACGCCGTCGACGCGGAGAAAATCGCCGGCGCCCGCTCGTCCGACATCGAGGCCCTGCTCGGCTACACCGCCGGCGCCACCCTGATCCACGCCGACGACATGGCCTTAAGTGTTTAGGGCGCCGAGCGGCTGGGGCGAGGCGGTCAAGGCGTCAGGCCGATAGCCCTGGCCTCGTCCGGGAGGCGCGGATTGATCGCAGCCGCGGCCGCGATGTCCGCCTGGCCATCCGCCGCATGGCCCTTGCGCAGCTTGGCCAGCCCGCGCCCGTACAGCGACCAGGCGGTGTTCGGGCGCAGGCGCAGGGCCGCGTCATAGTCGGCGATGGACTTGTCGAGATCGCCGGTCCGCAGGAGGACGAGGCCGCGGCTGTCGAGCATGGTCGGATCGCCGGGCTCGAGCTTCAGCGCCGCGTTGCAGTCGGCCAGGGCCTTGTCCAGCTCGGCTCCCAACTGGGCGCGCGCCCGACAACGTTCGTTGAAAGCCGCCGCCCGATGCCCGTCGACAGGATGGGCCGCGATCCATTGGTCGAGTTGTGGAATCGCGTCCCTGTACAGGTGGATGCCGACATAGGCCGCGCCGATGGCCAGCCGATTGTCGGGATATTTCTGGGCGAACCCGGCGGCGGCGGCGAGATCGGCCTTCGCCTGGTCGGGCTGGCGCGCCGCCCAATAGACGTAGGCGCGCGCGACCAGGGTGGGAACGTGGTCGGGCTTCAGCTTCAGCACCGCCGCGAAGTCGGCCAGGCCCAGAGACGGCTGCCGGTTGGCGATTTCGGCCCGCCCGCGCTCATAGAGATAGTCCGGATCGGCTGGAGCCAGCGCGATCGCCTGGGTCAGATCCGCGATCGCGTCCGCGAGCTCACGGCGCGAAACGCGGGCCGCGGCGCGGCGGGCATAGCCGGCGGCGTCCCGCGGCCCGTCAGAGTCCACGGCGGCGGAGGACCCCGCCGCGGCGATAGTGCGTTCCGGCGCGGTGTCCAGGTTGAACACCGGCCCGCCATTGTAGGTAAAGTAGATCTTGTGCTGGCTGTTGGACACCAGGATGCGGTGCGACAGGAAGAAGTCCGCCCCCAGCAGCATGTCCGCGCCCGACAGGTCGATATCGCCGAACTGCAGCGGAGTATTCTTGATCTCCTCGCCACCGATCTTGAAGCTGGCGAAACGGCCCGTCCAGATCCTGAACTGGCTGCGCCGCGCGACGCCGGAGGTATAGCCGCTGGACGTCACGCCCGGATCGGAAGGCCTGATCCCGGCCCTGGCGGCGGCCGAGAGGGACAGGATCGATCGGGGCGATCCGGTGTCGAACAGCACATGGATCTTGACCCCGTTGATGCTGGCGCTCGCCATGGCCGGCTGCAGGGGACGGTCGGAGGCGATATCGACAACCGAATCGGTTTGTGAGGCATCCCAATAGGCCAGGTCGGCGTCTCGGCAGCCGCTCGGGTGAAATAGGCGGATGGCGCCGTTGGCGAAGTCGTACTCGACATCGAAAGCGCCGAGGATGTTCTGCCCGATCGATCCGTCTTGGGAGTCTCCAGGCGTATCCTGAAGGACGATGAATTCGTTGTAGTGGGAGGACTGGCCGTCGAAAACGAAGTTCTGAGCCGTGGCGACGGCGTACTGGGCATCGCCTCTGCCGACGCCGCTGACGGTCAGGCCGAACTCCGAGGCGCCCAGCTTCACCTTGTCCTTCTCGACGAGGGCCGGGCTCATCGAACTGAAAAAGGCGCCGGTATCGATGATGAACAGGCCGTTCGCCCCGTTGACCTTGGCCGGCACGATCGCCCGCGGCCCCTTCATGGTCACCGGCAGGTCGGGAAGCTTTTGCAGGTTACAGCCGGCCTGGGCCGGAAATCCCAGCAACGCGAAGGCCGCCGCCAGAAGCGGGAACAGGTTCGAACGCGGCTTCATGTTGCATGAGTACAGAAGAACCGGCGCGTGAGCAAAGCAACCAGGCTTGCGCGGCGGCGCCGAAAGGCTTGCAAAATCCGCCCATTGCCGCGAAACCCCAGCCATGGATGACGCGGGCCTCAATCTGGACGCCTTGATGAGCGCCATGGGGCGCAATGCCAGGCTGGGCGCCGAGGCGCTGCGGCTGGCGAGCGCCGATATGCGCACGGCCGCCATCGCCGGCATGGCGCGCGCCTTGCGCGCTCGCGCGGCCGAGATATTGGCCGCCAACGCCGAGGACCAGGCCGCCGGCCGCGCCGCGAACCTGACCGCCGCCATGCAGGACCGGCTGACCCTCGATCCCGCCCGCGTCGAGGCCATCGCCAAGGGCCTGGACGAGGTCGCCGCCATCCCCGATCCGGTCGGGGCGGTGATCGCCGAATGGACCCGGCCGAACGGGCTGGAGATCGCCCGGGTGCGCACGCCGATCGGCGTCATCGCCATGATCTATGAGAGCCGGCCCAACGTCACCGCCGACGCCGCGGCCCTCTGCGTGCGCTCGGGCAATGCGGTGATCCTTCGCTCGGGCTCCGAGTGCCTGCGCTCGGCCCTGGCCATCCACGGCGCCCTTGAGCACGGGCTGATCGAGGCTGGCCTGCCTGGCCGTTGCGTGCAGATCGTGCCGGTGGCCGATCGCGCCGCCGTCGGCCTGATCCTCTCCGGTCTCGACCGGAATATCAACCTGATCATCCCGCGCGGCGGCAAGGGCCTGGTGGCGCGCGTCCAGGCCGAGGCCAAGGCGCCCGTGCTCGGCCACCTGGAAGGTCTCTGCCACGTCTATGTCGACGCCTCGGCGAACCTGCCCAAGGCCAGAGCCATCGTGCTGAACGGCAAGATGCGCCGGGTCACCGTCTGCCAGACGACCGAGACCCTCTTGATCGATCGCGCGGCGGCCGAGCGCCTCCTGCCGCCCGTCGCCGCCGATCTGGTCGCCGCCGGCTGCGAGCTGCGCGGCGATGACGCCGCCCGCGCGCTTGTCCCGGGGATGACCCCGGCGAGCGAGGACGACTGGACCACCGAATATCTCGCGCCCATCCTCTCCGTCGCCGTGGTCGACGGTGTCGAGGGCGCCATCGCCCACATCCGCGCCTATGGCTCCGGCCATACCGACGCCATCGTCGCCGAGGACAAGCGGGCCGAGGACGCCTTCACCGCCGGCGTCGATTCCGCGGTGGTGGTGGTCAACGCCTCGCCGCAGTTCTCCGACGGCGGCGAGTTCGGCTTCGGCGCCGAGATCGGCGTCGCCACCGACAAGCTGCACGCCAGGGGCCCAGTGGGCGCCGAACAGCTGACGATCTTCAAATATGTGGTCCACGGGGCCGGCCAGACGCGCGCGTGAAGCCGGGGGACGGCGCGCGCTTCGGCCAGGTTTCGACCTTCGGCCGGGCATGCGCGTCGGTCTCCTCGGCGGATCGTTCAATCCGGCCCATGAGGGCCACGCGCACATTGCGCGGACGGCGCTGACCCGGCTCGGCCTCGACAAGGTGATCTGGCTGGTCTCGCCGCAGAATCCCTTGAAGAGCGACATGGGCACGGCCAGCCTGGCCGCGAGGATGGACGGCGCGCGGGCCTTCGCCGCCGGGCCGGGCATGATCGTTTCCGATCTCGAGGCCCGGCTGGGCTCGCGCTACACCGTCGACCTGATCCGCATCTTGCGGGTCCGCTATCCGGCCGTGCGGCTCGTCTGGCTGATGG
>DASQSO010000258.1:0-2632 GCA_035642335.1 Caulobacteraceae bacterium | reverse complement strand
GGAGACGCGTACTGTCCCGTCATTCACCTGAGCGCCGGGGAACAGTTCGCGGATGACCGGCGATTCGAAATAGGTGGCCGGCCGGATAGGCCCAATGCCCCAGACCCCGACGGGAAGCGGTCCAGTCCGATAAGGCGTGGGTTTCGGCGGCGCTGCCTGCTTCAACGGCGCCGGCGCGCAGGCCTGGAGCAGGACCGCCGCTCCCAGCAGGACCGTGGACGGACGGATCATCCGTGGTGGGTTAGACGATCCCGCGCGCCTCTTCAAACCCAAGCCAGGGCGAGCGACCGAAACGGCGTCCCGACGCCTAGAGCGTCTGCTCGACCCGGGTCACTTCGGGCACATAGTGTTTGAGCATGTTCTCGACGCCGGCGCGCAGGGTGGCCGCCGACGAGGGGCAGCCGGAGCAGGCGCCGCGCATGTTGAGGAAGACCACGCCGGTGGCGGCCTCGAAGCGGTTGAAGGTGATGTCGCCGCCGTCCTGGGCCACGGCCGGGCGGATGCGGGTATCGAGCAGGTCCTTGATCTCGGCCACCACCTGGGCGGCGTCGCCCTCATAGGCGGTCTGGTCGTGGCCCTCATCCTCGGCGTCCAGCAGCAGCGGCTGGCCGGAGGTGAAGTGATCCATGACCGCCGCCAGGATCGGCGCCTTCAGTTGCGGCCATTCGCGGCCGCCGCCCGAGCGCATGACGGTGATGAAGTCGATCCCGAAGAAGACACGAGTGACGTCGCCCAGCGCAAAGATGGCGGCGGCCAGCGGCGAGCTCTCCGCCTCGGCGGCATCGCGGAACTCGCGCGTGCCATCTTCGAGCACATCGCGGCCGGGCAGGAACTTGAGAACGTCGGGGTTTGGGGTGGTCTCGGTCTGAATGAACATGGCTGGCCTCAAGGTCTCCACCGCCCAGATGGCCTTTGCAAGGCCGGGGCGCAAGCGCTTCAGTGTCTCACGGGCGGCGACGAGCCGGCCGGAATCTGGGCGCGGATGTGGAAGCTCGCCCGCAGTGTCCCGGCCCGCTGGAAGACCAGGGTGATCTCCTGGACGCCGCCCTCGACCAGCGGCTCTTTCAGCTGTGTCAGCATTAGGTGCAGGCCGCCAGGATGGAAGACCACCTGGCCGTGAGGCGGAATGACGATCGGCCCCACCGGCTGCATGGTCGATATGCCGGCCATGTTTTGGGTGGCATGGATGCCGACGCTGATTGCGCAGGCGCAGCGGGCCGAGAGCAGCTTGTCCGGGACCGCGCCCGAATTGGAGATGACCATATAGGCGGCGCTGTTCGGCGCGCCGCCGAACGAGGTGCGCACCATCCGGCTGGAGACGGTGATGTCGCCCTGTTTGACCTGATGCGGATCGGCGGCCGCGCCGCCGGAGGCCAGGACCGCCGCGGCGAAGGCCAGGGAAAAGAGCGCGGCGCTTGGTCGGGCGGCCATCATGGGATGGCCTTTTAGGCCCTGGCGCGCCAGAAACCCAGCAGGTCTTTGGTCTCCTCGATCACCGGCTCGGCCAATCTGCGCGCCTTTTCGGCGCCGTCCTTGAGGATGCGGTCGATTTCAGCCGGGTCGGCGACGTAGCGGCGCATCGCGGCCGACATCGGCGACAGCGTCTGCACCAGCAGCTCGGTCAGGGCCGGCTTGAACGACTGGCCAAAGCCCTGGCCGCCATATTCGCCCAACACCCGCGCCTCCGTCTGTCCCGAGAGCGCCGCATAGAGGCCAACCAGGTTCTCCGCTTCCGGGCGGTCCTTCAAGCCGTCGACGCTTTCGGGCAAGGGCGCCGGATCGGTGCGGGCCTTCCGGATCTTGGCGGCGATGGCGTCCGCGTCGTCGGTCAGGTTGATCCGCGACTGGTCCGACGGATCAGACTTGGACATCTTCACCCGGCCGTCGCGCAAGGACATGACGCGCGCGCCCGGCCCCTCTATGAGCGGCTCCGGCAGCGGGAAATAACCCGGCGCGTCGAAGTCGTGATTGAACTTCTGGGCGATGTCGCGGGTCAGCTCCAGATGCTGCTTCTGGTCCTCACCGACCGGCACGTGGGTGGCCCGATAGACCAGGATGTCGGCCGCCTGCAGCACCGGATAGGTGTAGAGACCGACGCTGGCGCCTTCCTTGTGCTTGCCGGTCTTCTCCTTGAACTGGGTCATCCGGTCGAGCCAGCCGATGCGGGCGACGCACTGGAAGATCCAGGCCAGCTCGGCATGGGCGGGGACGGCCGATTGCGGGAAGATGATCGCCTTTTCCGGATCGACCCCTGCGGCCAGATAGGCCGCGGCGATCTCACGGGTCTGGGCGGTGAGCAGCTCCGGCGGCTGCCAAGCAGTGATCGAGTGCAGGTCGACCACGCAGAACAGGCATTCCATCCTGTACTGGAGGTCGACGAATTTTTTCAGCGCGCCGAGATAGTTGCCAAGATGCAGGGAGCCGGAGGGCTGAACGCCGGAAAGCACGCGGTCGGGGCCTGAATAGGCGGGAGGCGGAAGGTCGGTCATGATCTGGCTTGCGGCTTGAGGCGAAGGGACGGGCGCGCGGGCGCGCGCCGGGCGGTATCTAGGCCGGTCCGCCGCGCCATCGCCGAATTTGCGCCAAGCTCGATCGCATGGCCGGCCAATAGCCCCAATGCCCGGCTCAGGGC